>NZ_JBXWOJ010000006.1:0-218836 GCF_059610805.1 Ruegeria sp. CDSC025
CTTACCATGGCTCTTTGGAAAGTAAGGCTGAAGCCGCGCCATCTGCTCGTCAGTCAACCAGAATAGATTGCTCATGTCATACCCCTGAAACTCACGGGTATGAATCACGCAGGCGGGATGACGGCAACCAAATTAATAGGTCCAGAACCTAGGGATTGTGCCGCTCAAAGGCGATAGGGCTGGCTAGGACGGTTGGCAAGATCGCGATGTGGCCAAGATCTTGGAGAAAGCTAACAAGTATAGAAGTGGCTACCTTGCCCGCGCAATCAGGCGCCGGGTAAGTGAAGTTTTTGCTAAGTATTAGCTAGAGCTTCACGCCGCCGCGACTGGGCCTGAAGTCCGAACCTTTTGGCCGTTGCTATCAGCGGACCCGGTTTCGGTTGGCGTTCCCTTGGCGACTTGCACCTGATTGCGCCCTTTGTCTTTTGCCATATACAGCGCGTCATCGGCGGCGCGCATTAAATCTTGCGGCATGGTGCCGTGCGCCGGGTAATGCGATAAACCAACCGAAATCGTTATTCGCGGCAGCGACTTGTCACCGTATCGGACCGAAACCGCTTCGACCGACTGCCGTAATTTCTCGGCACGGCTCACCGCGTCATCCGGGGTGTTGTCCGGCAAGATCAGCATGAATTCCTCTCCACCAATACGGCAGGCAACCTCGTCGCGGTCACAGCCCTGTTCCAAGGCGGCTCCGACTGCGCGCAGCACCATGTCGCCTGCATCATGGCCATGAGTGTCGTTGAACTTCTTGAAATGATCGACATCAACGGCGATCAGGCTCAGCGGTACACCGGTCTGTTGACTGCGTGAAATAGACTTGCGCAGGGTTTCCGTCATATGACGACGGTTGAACAGTCCGGTCAAAGGATCACGCACGGACTGGTCGTGCAGCTGATCGCGCATCCTCACATTTGCAATGGCCATGCTGATCTGTTCAGCGCAGAGCTGCGCCAGTTTCCTGCTGACGTGAAACTCTTCTTCGCAGTTTTCATGTGCCCGAAGATGCAACAATCCAACCGTCTCGCCATGAGCCAGAATTGGAAAGCAGAAATATTGGCGCCCGTCATGCGGTTCGGCATGCTCGCAGATGAAGTCAATCTCTGAGGCGCCGAATTCATATGTGCGTCCTCGGCGCAGGCCCCAGCAACCCTCTGGGTGGATATGTGCCTTATGGGTGCCGCCGTTCCAACTGGCGCAGCCATCAAGCACATCGCGCGAGTTCGAGTAGACGTAAACGCTGCCCTCTGCTTCAGGCAGGATATGGGTCATAAAACGTGAGACCATGTCGAACAGCTCATCCAGAGAACGGCTGGATTGCAGCCACTCGTTCAGCTCCCCTAGCAGCCGCACCTCACGCGCCAGCCGCAACTGGTCAGCCATCAGATCACGCTCTTTCTCGGATTGTTTGTGCAAAGAGCGCAGTTGCGCCCGGTTGGTCCTGTAGGTCACCAATGACACCATCGCCAGCGCCAACAGGGCCACACCGCTTAGAACGATCAGCGAAATTCTCAGCCGGGTTATGAAGGTCGCCCGCAAATCCGAGATATCGGTAAAAAACTCTATCGCACCGATGAAGCGACCGTTTTTGGTAACCGGCATAAAGACTTTGACTATGTGATGCGCACTGGAGTTCTGAATGTTGCCTGTGTGCAAGTCCAAGCCGTCAATCTCGGATAGGGGCACAACCTCTTGTAAATAGTACACCATTCCCCGGGCAACGTCGGCGCGAAAGAACGCGCTGTCTTCGCGCAAGCCGACCTCACCTTGACGAGTGGACCAGACCACGCGTCCACTCGTGTCGAACAACCTGAACCGGTAGACATCCGATGCTTCGGGCATCGAGGTCAGAAACTCTGCGTCATGCCCGTCTATATGGCCGGTTCGCAGCGTTGTTTCGGGGTCTTCAAGGTGCAAAACAACCCGGCGTTTCCACAATTCTGACTGTTTGAGGATATCTGTCCGCAGCATCCGTTCCACCAAGGGCGCAGGAAGCCTATAGACACCCCAACCCGCACCAATGGCGAGGCTGATCAGCAATAGGGTGATCCCGGTCCATTTGAGTCGATGATTGATCGTCCCCCGCTCAGCCAATGCCATATCCATATGCTCCCAAACCTTTGGGCCAAGCATCTGACCTAAGGCTTTACAGAGAGTTAATGGCATCAGTCGAACACCGCTTCATTTGGTTGGAATTGAACGCAAGGAAAATCTTAAAAGCTTGTGAACAAGCCGTGAACAAAGCCTTTCCCTTTGCGCCCATCCGGCGTAGTTTGAGAGTATGAGCAGTTTTGACGAAATGGACGCCTTCGAGGGCGCATTGCTGTCGGCGCGGGCGATGCCTGCGGTGGCTGTCGACTATTTGAACGACCTCAACCCGGCACAGCGCGAAGCGGTCGAGCGGCTGGACGGTCCGGTTTTGATGCTGGCAGGTGCCGGCACGGGCAAGACCAAGGCACTGACCGCGCGGATCACCCATCTGCTCAGATCTCATCGGGTACGCGAGAACGAGATTTTGGCCGTGACCTTCACCAACAAGGCCGCGCGCGAGATGAAAGAACGGGTCGGGCGCATGCTGGGCCGACCTGCCGAAGGGATGCCGTGGCTGGGAACGTTCCACGCGATCTGTGTCAAACTGTTGCGCCGCCATGCCGAACTGGCGGGCCTCAAGTCGAATTTTACCATTTTGGATACGGATGACCAAAAGCGCTTGCTCAAGCAACTGACTCAGGCAGCCAATATCGACGACAAACGCTGGCCTGCGCGGATGCTGGCCGGGATCATTGATGACTGGAAAAACCGCGCGCTGACGCCAGATAGAGTGCCTGCTGCGGATGCCGGAGCTTATAATAACAAAGGCATTGAGCTTTATGCCCAATACCAAACCCGCCTGCGCGAGTTAAATGCCGTCGATTTCGGCGATCTGCTGCTGCATATGGTCACGATCTTTCAGACCCATCCGGACGTGTTGGAGCAGTACCAGCGTTGGTTCCGCTACATCCTCGTGGACGAGTATCAGGATACCAACGTCGCTCAGTACCTGTGGCTGCGGCTGCTGGCCGGGGGGCACAAGAATATCTGTTGCGTCGGCGATGATGATCAGTCGATCTATGGCTGGCGCGGGGCCGAGGTAGGCAACATCCTGCGGTTCGAGAAAGATTTTCCCGGTGCTTTTGTGGTTCGGCTGGAACAGAACTACCGCTCGACCCCGCATATTCTGGCGGCGGCTTCGAACGTTATTCGGGGCAATGAAAGCCGGTTGGGCAAAGAGCTTTGGACCGACAGAGAAGAGGGTGAAAAGGTTCGCCTGATTGGCCATTGGGATGGTGAGGAAGAGGCGCGTTGGATCGGAGAAGAGATCGACGCGATGCAGAGCGGGACGCGTGGCGTGCGTCCGATGAACCTGGACGAAATGGCTATCCTCGTGCGCGCGTCGCACCAGATGCGCGCGTTCGAGGATCGGTTCCTGACCATCGGGATGCCCTACAAGGTGATCGGCGGGCCACGGTTTTATGAGCGGATGGAGATTCGCGATGCCATGGCCTATTTCCGGTTGGTGGTCAGCCCCGAGGATGATCTGGCGTTCGAGCGGATCGTAAACACGCCCAAGCGCGGCCTTGGGGACAAGGCGCAGCAGACCATTCAAGTGGTGGCGCGTGAAAACGGGGTGTCCCTGGTCGAAGGGGCGCGGATCGTGGTCGAGCAGGGGCTGATCAAGGGCAAGGGTGGCAAGGCGCTGCGCGAGTTGATCGACGGGCTGGCTCGGTGGAATGCGATGACACGCGGACCACGGATCGAAGTGGATGATGACACCGTCATTGATGACGGGGTGTCTCCGATCCGCTATGGCGCGCCCGAGCACACGCATATCGAACTGGCGCAGATCGTGCTGGATGAATCCGGCTATACCGCCCATTGGCAGAATGAGAAAACGCCCGAGGCGCCGGGGCGGCTGGAAAACCTCAAGGAACTGGTCAACCAGCTGGACAATTTCGAGAACCTGCAAGGGTTCTTGGAACATGTCAGCCTGGTCATGGACAATGAAAAGGAAACGGATGGGGCAAAGGTCTCGATCATGACTTTGCATGCGGCCAAGGGGCTGGAGTTTCCCGCCGTGTTCCTGCCGGGTTGGGAGGATGGCTTGTTCCCGTCGCAGCGGTCGATGGACGAGACCGGAATCAAGGGGCTCGAAGAGGAACGGCGCCTGGCCTATGTGGGCATCACCCGTGCCGAAGAGGTCTGTACGATTTCCTTTGCCGCCAACCGCCGGGTGTTCGGGCAATGGCAGAATTCGATGCCATCACGGTTTATTGACGAACTGCCCGAGGAGCATGTCGAGGTTCTGACGCCTCCGGGACTCTATGGCGGGGGGCAGCCCTCGGCCGGGATCGAAACCCGTGCGGCTGAGGCAAATGTCTATAACTCACCCGGCTGGAAACGGCTGCAGGCGCGGCAGGGACAATATGGCATGTCGCAACCGCGCGAAACCCGCAACACGGTGATCGACGCAACCGCAGTGGCAAGTTTCACGCTGGGCGAACGGGTGTTTCACAAGAAATTCGGCTATGGCGCTGTGGAGGGCATCGAGGGCGACAAGGTTGAGGTCGCGTTCGACAAGGCGGGCACCAAGAAGGTTGTTGCCCAGTATCTTTTTCCGAAGGACGACGTTCCGTTTTAACCAAAAGGAATGCGCCTGACGGCGCATGCTCAATGTTTTGAAAGGCGCCTGGGTGGGCGCCTTTTTCTTTGGGAGAAACGAAAAACGGCGGTTCCCAGGGAGGAGGAAGGAAACCGCCGTTCTTTTCAACACCAGGGCAGGGAGGAGGAGAGCCCCGATGTATCCGAACCCGGGTTTGATCCCGGTATGAGGAAGACGCGGCGACGTCAGGGAGGAGGAGAGACGTCGCCGCGTACTTTCAACATCAGGGCAGGGAGGAGGAGAGCCCCGATGTATCTGCTTCCGGCGTTCAGGGCCGGTATAAAAGGCGGCAACGTCAGGGAGGAGGAGAGACGTTGCCGCAGATTACAGACCCAAGGGAGGAGTAGGGTCTGATCTCTGTATTGCTGTGCGCTTAACGCGCGAATTGTTCTTCTGCGGCCTGCATTGCCAGCCGACGGATCATTGAGCGGTGCAGGCCCAGGTCGGCCAACTCGCGATCGGACAGCTCGGACAGTTCGTTAACCGTCTGGCGGTAGGCCCGATAGCGTGCAAACCGGGTCTTTGCGGTTTCGATCATCGAAGCCAGGCCGAATGCCGGAGCGCTTCTCAGAGCGGTTTGTTGTGTTGCTACACCCATCTGCGTAACCCGTTTCGTATGTTGGTGCCGAAGTGTTTCGGCGTTTGCTTGAGGATGAAAATAAGCAAATGCTGCGATTGCACAATAGTTGACGTCGTCAATGCTGCTATGCAGCAAATGCATGGATATCAAAGAGTTGAATGTTGGCAATCGAATATGCCTTAAAAATATGGGTTTGAGTTGCGCCAAGGGTGTCGCTTCTAATGCGGTTCCACTGAAAACCATAGGATCGTGACGTAAGGTCCGATTGCTTCGGTAGGGTTATCGAAGAAGCCGAATGGCTGTGGTCGTGCGTATATGGGAAATCGTGGGTTCAGGTGGTTTTTAGTAACTTGGGAGTGCGTGGGAACCGAGCCACCTTTGTTGATTCGTAGTTTGGAATGGAGGATTTGCTGGCTCTATCTACGGGGAATCGATGAAAGTGAAAAAATGTTGGGAATTCATGGGATGCTCATAATTTCTCTGATTTGTCTATATATGGTTGCTTTGAGGTAGTTGTGTTCTAATTCTGGTGTATAAATAGAGTTTCCATTCATTTTCTTATCGATTACATTGTGAGTTGGGACGTGAGTGTGAGAAATTTTCTATTGATTTCCATGAATTCCCATGCCATCCCTTGGTTATCCGATGAGGACGAGGCACATGGGGCGCTAAACGACCCCGAACCAATAAAATCAGGTTTCATACAGGCATCTCGCTTTCATCAATCAAGAGATCCGGCGCGCGGGCGAGCAGACATCCCCCCAGGTGGCGCGCGCAGCTGGACATCCCGCAAAGCGGGTCAATGCGGCGGGTTGATCAGTGGCAGCAGATCAACCCGCCGTTTTAATTCTGGGGGGAGTGAGAATTTCAAGTGGGGCGCAAGCGAAAGGGACAGTCGTCTTGGCGCGCAGGTTTAGAGGTGAAAGCCGCCATAAGGTGGACACGAAGGGCAGGGTCTCGATCCCGGCCTCGTTTCGCCGTGTGCTTGAAGCTTCTGATCCCAACTGGCAGCCCGGTGACAATCCCGAACTTGTAATTGTTTATGGCGACCACCGGCGCAAATTCCTTGAATGCTATACTATGCAGGCGATTGACGAAGTTGACGCCAAGATTGATGCGCTTCCACGGGGCTCAATGCAGCGGAAGACATTGCAGCGCATGTTCCACGGACAATCCTTTCCGACAAACGTGGATGAGACCGGGCGTCTGGTTCTACCCGCCAAGCTGCGCAGCAAGATTGATCTAGAGGGTGAAGCCTTCTTTATTGCCGCTGGCGACACGTTCCAGATCTGGAAGCCTGAAACCTACGAGTCTGATGAATTGGCGGCGGCCGAAGAATGGCTGGATGATCAGCCCGAAGATTTTGACCCTCTGGTGTTCCTAGATGGCGTCGGGGACGCGTGACGGCATGGCCGGTGCGCAACCCTCTTCTGACAAACCACATATTCCGGTATTATTGCGCCCTTTGCTGGCTGCGGTCTCTCCGGTGTCGGGTGTTTGGTTGGACGGAACCTTTGGTGCCGGGGGATATACCCGTGGCCTGCTCGAGGCAGGCGCGGACAAGGTCGTCGGCGTTGATCGTGATCCGCTGGCCTTTGAAATGGCCGCGGACTGGGCCAAGGGCTATGGCGATCGGCTGGTGATGCAGCCCGGCGTCTTTTCGCGTCTGGACGAATACGCGCAGGACTTGGACGGGGTGGTGCTGGACCTTGGGGTTTCCTCCATGCAGCTGGATTTGGCCGAGCGTGGCTTTTCCTTTATGAAGGACGGCCCGCTGGACATGCGCATGAGCCAGGACGGCGAAAGCGCGGCTGATCTGGTCAACACCGCAAGCGAAGCGCAACTCGCCGACATCCTGTTTCACTATGGTGAAGAACGCGCCAGCAGGCGAATTGCGAGGGCTATAGTCAAGGCGCGGGCGGAAGAGCCGATCACAACCACTTTGCGGTTGGTGGGGCTTATCGAATCCTGTCTGCCCAGGCCCAAACCCGGTCAATCGCATCCCGCGACACGCAGCTTTCAGGGGCTGCGCATCGCGGTAAATGCAGAATATGAAGAATTGTTCCAGGGCCTGATGGCCGCTGAGCGCGCGCTGAAACCTGGCGGGCAGCTGGCTGTTGTGACGTTTCATTCGATCGAAGACCGCATGGTCAAGCGGTTCTTTCAGTCGCGGGCTGGCAAAACAGGTCGGGCAAATCGCTATGCGCCCGAAATTGCGCAGGACCAGCCGCAATTTACGCTCAAAACCCGTAAGGCAGTGGGGCCGGACGAGCAGGAATTACAAGAAAATCCGCGTTCGCGCTCAGCCAAGCTGCGTGTCGCTGTGCGCACCGAGGCTCCGGCGGGGGAAATTGAAGCTCGCGCCATTGGGATGCCGCAACTAGGGGGAAGGGCAAAATGAAGAGTGTATTGTATGTGTTGACTGCCTTGGCCGTGTTCGGGGTGGCCCTTTGGGCGTATCAAGAGAACTACCGCACCCAGCAAGTTGTGAAAGAAACGCAAACACTGCAACGAGAGATCGGCGTGGCACAGGTCCGACTGGCCGTTCTGAATGCGGAATGGGCTTATTTGAACCGTCCTGATCGTCTTCGAGAGCTGGCGGATCTGAATTTTGAACGTCTCGGCCTGCTGCCCTTGCGAGCAGAGCAGTTCGGACGCGCGGATCAGGTTGCCTATGCCGAGGATCCGGATCTTCCGATTGTCGATCCCATCGAATTGCAGGCGATAACCAACATTAAGGCGTTGGGAGAGGTGCAGTTCCCATGACGCGCACGCCCCTCCGCCCTCTGGCCCGTGTCCTGGATGCGCGCGCACGCGGTGAAAACCCCAAGGTGATCGAGCGCGAAAACATCCAGAAACGCCACGAAGATATGAAGGACAGAGCCCGCGCTCGGGCCGAGGGCCGTTTGCTGGTGCTGGGTCTTTTCTTCTTTTGCGCCTTCTCGGTAGTTGGCGTTCGGATGGGGATGCTTGCGACATCCGAGGCGCAAGAACCCTTGGCCAACGCCCCCGGTGCCACAATCGCGATGCAGCGCGCCAATATTGTTGACCGTGAAGGGCGCATTCTGGCGACCAACCTAGACACCTATTCCGTCTATGCCCAGCCGCCGTTGATGATCGACCCGATTGCCGCCGCGGATCAACTGGTGGCAATCTTCCCGGATTTGGAAAAAGAGCGTCTGATCAAGGATTTCACCGGCAACCGCAAGTTCCTGTGGATCAAAAAGCGTATCTCGCCCGAGCAGAAGCAAGCCGTGCATGACATCGGTGATCCAGGTATTCTGTTTGGCCCCCGCGAAATGCGCCTTTACCCGAATGGCAAGCTGGCAGCACATATCCTTGGCGGGTCAGGTTTTGGGCGTGAAGGCGTGAGCGCTGCCGAGGTGATAGGCGTGGCCGGGATAGAAAAGCAGTTCGACGATTATCTGCGGGACCCCGCCAACGGAAACAAGCCGCTGCAACTCTCGCTGGATCTGACCGTACAGGCCGCTGTCGAGCAGGTGCTTTTTGGCGGCATGAAGATCATGAACGCCAAAGGCGCCTCAGCCGTTTTGATGGATGCGCATACGGGCGAGGTCATCTCGGCGGCGTCGCTGCCATCCTTTGATCCTAATGATCGCCCGCGCCCCCCGACGTCGGGGTTTGACCCTTCGGACAGCCCCTTGTTCAACCGCTATGTGCAGGGCGTGTACGAGTTGGGATCGGTGTTCAAGATATTCACCGCCGCGCAGGCAATTCAGCTTGGTCTGGTGAATTCTGAAACGATCATCGACACCTCGGGTCCGATGAAAATCGGTCGTTTTCCGATTGGTGAGTTCAACGGCAAGAATTACGGAAAGATCAGCGTGGCGGATGTGATCGTCCACAGCTCGAACCGGGGTACTGGGCGTCTGGCGCTGCAAATTGGCGCGCAGCGGCAACAGGAATTCCTGCGTTCGCTGGGCATGTTCGAACCGACCCCGTTCGAGATTGTCGAAGCAAAAGGTGGCGAGCCGCTCAAGCCCAAGAAATGGGGTGAGCTGAGCACAGTGACCATTTCTTATGGCCATGGCTTGTCGACGAGCCCGATGCATCTGGCGGCGGGATATGCGGCGATTGCCAATGGCGGGTATTATGTCAGCCCAACGATTCTGCGCAGGAGCGGGTCACAATATGGCCCGCGCGTGATGTCTCTGGGCGCTGCGACGCAGGCGCAGAAGATGCTGCGCAAGGTTGTCACCGACGGCACAGCGAGCTTTGGCGATGTCGCCGGCTATGACGTGGCAGGTAAAACCGGTACGGCAGACAAACCGAAGCCGCGCGGTGGGTACTATGATGACAAAGTCATCGCCACTTTTGCGACGATCTTCCCGGCCTATGATCCGAAGTACGTACTTATCGTCACTCTGGATGAACCTTCCATCGTGGCCTATGGCGAAAAACGCCGTACAGCAGGGTGGACAGCCGTACCTGTGGCTGCGGAGCTGATCGGGCGTGTCGCGCCCTTGTTGGGATTGCGCCCCCGGCTTGAGCCTGAGGCGCGCGCTGCTATAACGCTGACCTCGAATTAGGCGTCCGGCGAAAGGTGGGTCATGGGCACTAGGACTAAGAAACTCAGCCAACTGGCCCTGACCGCACGTGCGGGTGCAAACCCTGAGATTACCGGGTTGGCCGTTGATAGCCGCGAGGTCAAAGACGGTTATCTGTTTGCGGCACTTCCGGGAACGCGCGTCCATGGCGCAGAGTTCATTCAATATGCTCTGCGCATGGGGGCCGCCGCAATCCTCACCGATGCCGAAGGGGCCGAGGTCGCAGCGGGCGTGCTTGCGGGGTCGGATGCCGCGCTGGTGGTGGTTGAAGACCCAAGGCAGGCGCTGGCAGGATGCGCAGCACTGTGGTTCGGAAAGCAGCCTCAGACCATCGTGGCTGTGACGGGGACCAATGGTAAAACCTCTGTCGCGACCTTTGTCCGCCAAATCTGGATGGAACTGGGTCATGCGGCCGTCAACCTGGGCACAACCGGGGTCGAGGGCGCATGGACTGCCCCTTTGGCGCATACAACGCCCGAACCGATCACCCTGCATCGGTGTTTGGCCGAGGCGGCGGAGAACGGTGTGACACATGCCGCGATGGAGGCATCCTCGCATGGTCTCGAGCAGCGCCGCCTCGACGGGGTACAGTTGGCGGCAGCGGGTTTCTCGAATTTCACCCAGGATCATCTGGATTATCACGAGACTTTTGAGGCGTATTTTGCCGCCAAAGCAGGACTTTTCGACCGCGTGTTGCCTCAGGACGGCACGGTTGTGGTCAACATGAGCGATCCAAAGGGTGGGCAGGTTCGTCGTATCGCTGAAACCCGTGGGCAAAATGTGCTGACCGTTGGATTGGGTGATGCAGATCTGTGTCTGCTCAATCAGCGCTTTGATGCAACCGGGCAGGATCTGCGGTTTTCGTGGCAGGGTAAGGTATATCAGACCCGATTGAACCTGATCGGTGGGTTCCAGGCTGAAAACATCCTGCTGGCATGTGGGCTGGTGATCGCTGGTGGCGAAGATCCCACGCGTGTTTTCGAGACCCTGCCGCATCTGACGACGGTCCGGGGACGGATGCAACTGGCTGCGACGCGTGAAAACGGAGCTGCTGTGTTTGTCGATTACGCCCATACGCCAGATGCTGTGGCCACGGCACTCAAGGCTTTGCGCCCTCATGTTATGGGCCGGCTGATTGCCGTCATCGGTGCCGGCGGAGATCGTGATGCGACCAAGCGACCGCTGATGGGCAAGGCTGCGGCCAATAACGCTGATGTGGTATTTGTTACCGACGACAATCCCCGCACCGAAGACCCAGCTACCATTCGTACTGCGGTGATGCTGGGCGCGCCCGAGGCAACCGAAGTGGGTGATCGTGCCGAAGCCATCCTGCGCGGCATAGATGCCCTGCAACCGGGTGATGCGCTGCTGATCGCCGGTAAAGGGCACGAGACAGGCCAGATCGTGGGCGATCAGGTTTTACCTTTCGACGACGTAGAACAGGCCAGCATCAGCGTGGCCGCCCTGGACGGGAGGGTAGCATGACGCTCTGGACTGCGGCCGAGGCTGTTGCGGCCACTGGCGGGCGTGCCACCGCCGATTGGCAGGTCAATGGCGTATCCATCGACACCCGCACATTGCAGCCCGGAGATCTATTTGTTGCGCTGAAGGCGGCGCGCGATGGTCACGACTTTGTGACGCAAGCGCTTGAGAAGGGCGCAGGCGCCGCGCTGGTCTCGCAGATACCCGAAGGCGTTTCCCCGGACGCGCCGTTACTGATCGTCGAGGACGTGCAGACCGGGCTTGAGGCGCTGGGACAGGCGGCTCGTGCCCGGACAGAGGCGCGCGTGGTCGGTGTAACCGGCAGCGTCGGCAAGACATCGACCAAGGAAATGCTAGCCAATATTCTGGAAACGCAGGGGAAAACTCATGCCAGCGTTGCCAGCTACAACAACCATTGGGGTGTGCCGCTGACGCTGGCGCGGATGCCGCGCGATACCGAATTCGCTGTGATCGAGATCGGGATGAATCATCCCGGAGAGATTGCTCCGCTGGCGCGTCAGGCCCGTCCACACGTGGGAATGGTCACCACAGTTGCGGCAGTCCATCTGGAAGCATTCGAGTCGGTTGCAGGTATAGCGAAAGAGAAAGCCGCGATATTCGAAGGGTTGGTCCCGGGCGGTGCGGCCATCGTGAATGCGGATATCGAACACGCCGACATCCTGCGCCAATACGCAGATGAGGCCGGAGCAGGGATCGTCGATTTTGGGCGCGCTGCGTCAGATTACGTGCTGACCGGAGTTGTGCAAAAACCTGACTCGGTCCATGCAACGGCCGGCGTCGACGGAAAAGACATTTCTTTTGATGTGCAATCAGCAGGCACTCATTTCGCCATGAATGCGCTTGGGGCATTGGCCGCCTGCGTTGAACTTGGTGTTGACCTGAACGACGCCATCACCGGCCTGCGCAACTGGTCGCCGGTAAAAGGTCGCGGCGTTCGCGAGCAGATTTCGCTGGCCGGTGGTGGTCAGATCGAATTGCTGGACGACAGCTATAACGCCAATCCAACTTCGATGGAGGCTGCCTTGGAAGTTTTGGCCGCCTCACAGGGCATGCGCCGGATCGCGTTTCTGGGTGATATGAAAGAGCTGGGCGCGCAAGAGATCCCCATGCATGCAGCGATGGCGAATGTCGCGGCTATGACGCAGATGGATCAGGTTCACTGCATTGGCCCGCTTATGAAAGCGCTTTACGATGCGTTGCCAGCGGAAAAGCGCGGACTTTGGTTTGAGACCAGCGTTGAGATGGCTGAACGGCTGCCAGAGCTGATCTGCACAGGCGACACTGTTCTTGCCAAAGGATCACTCAGCATGGCGCTGGCGCGAATTGTTGACGGTTTGCGGGAAATGGGGCAAGGGGACGCGCTTGAGCCATGATCGCCGCACGGGAAAGGTATTGATATGCTCTATTGGTTGACCGGCCTGTCGGACGGAGGGGATTTTTTCAATCTCTTCCGGTACATCACGTTCCGGGCGGGCGGTGCCTTTATGACAGCGCTGATTTTCGGGTTTATCTTTGGCAAACCGCTGATCAATGTTCTGCGCCGCAAGCAGGGCAAAGGGCAACCGATCCGGGATGATGGCCCCGAGGGGCACTTTTCCAAGGCGGGTACGCCGACCATGGGCGGCTTGCTGATCGTGGGCGCGCTTGTCACATCGACACTGGTTTGGGCACGGTGGGACAACCCCTATGTCTGGATGGTCTTATTCGTAACGTTGGCCTATGCCGCCATCGGGTTTGCAGATGACTATGCCAAAGTCTCCAAACAGAACACCAAAGGCGTTTCGGGAAAAATGCGGCTGGGACTTGGGGTGATTATCGCGGTTTTGGCCTCGGTCTGGGCCACGATGCACCACCCTGAGGCGCTGCAGAATCAGCTTGCGGTACCGGTCTTCAAAGACACGCTGCTTAACCTGGGGATTTTCTATATTCCTTTCGCGATTGTCGTGATCGTTGGGTCCGCAAACGCGGTCAACCTGACCGACGGGCTGGACGGTTTGGCGATCATGCCCGCAATGATCGCCGCATCGACCCTGGGGATCATCGCCTATGCGGTGGGCCGGGTCGACTTTACCGAGTATCTGGATGTGCATTACGTGCCCGGAACCGGCGAGATTTTCATTTTCACCTCGGCCCTGTTCGGCGCTGGCCTTGGGTTCCTATGGTATAACGCGCCGCCCGCAGCCGTGTTCATGGGCGATACCGGATCGCTTGCATTGGGCGGCGCTTTGGGCGCGATTGCGGTGGCCACCAAACACGAGCTGGTGCTGGCCGTCGTCGGAGGTCTGTTCGTAGTCGAAGCGCTGAGCGTGATCATCCAGGTGCTGTACTTCAAACGCACAGGACGCCGCGTGTTCCTGATGGCCCCGATCCACCATCACTATGAGAAAAAGGGGTGGGCCGAGCCCACCATCGTGATCCGGTTCTGGATCATTTCTTTAATCCTGGCGATGATTGGGCTTGCGACGCTGAAGGTCCGGTAGGCTCCCGCCAGGTTCGGAGGACAGCCGGCCCGCCGCCTCCAGTTGGGCCGGGCTCGCGCTGCGCACGAACCTGCTGTCGATCTTGCCAATGGCAGGTTCATCTGTGCAGTGTGTCGGCGCATTTGAAGTCGAAAGAAGGTGGGAAATATGATCCCGGTCAAAGGGTTTTCAGGACAGAAAGTTGCGGTTCTGGGGCTGGGTCGGTCTGGCCTGACCACGGCGCGCGCCTTGCGGGCCGGTAATGCCGAACCCGTCTGCTGGGATGATAATCCGGCTGCACGCGCGGCGGCCGAAGCCGAAGGGTTCACATGCTGCGATCTAGGCCGTCACGGGGCGTTTGATGAGGTTGCCTGTCTGATTGTCTCGCCGGGGATCCCACATCTGTACCCAGAGCCTAACCCGGTCGTGGCTGCCGCGCTTGAGGCCGGGGTACCGGTGGATAACGATATCGGTTTGTTTTTCCGCTCGTTCGCCGGGCCAGAATGGGACAATCTCGATACTCCGCCCCGCGTGGTCGCGGTGACCGGGTCGAACGGGAAATCAACCACCGCCGCACTTATCCATCATATCCTGACTGAAGCTGGCCGTGAGGCGCAGCTGGCGGGGAATATCGGCCGAGGCGTCTTGGACATTGATCCAGGGGGCAATGGCTCGGTCGTGGTGTTGGAGTTGTCGAGCTATCAGACAGAGCTTGCGCGGTCGCTGACACCTGATGTGGCCGTTTTCACCAATCTGTCACCGGATCATCTGGATCGTCACGGCGGCTTGGGTGGCTATTTCGCCGCCAAGCGCCGTCTGTTTGCCGAAGGTGGCCCTGACCGTGCCGTGATCGGAGTGGATGAGGACGAAGGCGCCTTTCTGGCCGGTCAGCTGGCCGAAGCGCCAACGGATGACCGGGTGATCCGTATATCAGTTGCCCGCAAGTTGACCGGACCCGGATGGCAGGTATTTGCGCGCAAAGGGTTCCTGTCGGAGTATCGCAAGGGGCGACAGGCGGGATCGATTGACCTGCGCGAGATCAAAGGTCTGCCCGGTGCACACAATCACCAGAATGCCTGTGCCGCCTACGCCACGTGCCGCGCGTTGGGGTTAGCCCCTCGGATCATTCAGGATGCGTTGCACAGCTATCCGGGCCTGCCGCATCGCAGTCAGATCATCGCCGAAGCGGATGGGGTCACCTATGTGAACGATTCAAAGGCGACCAATGTCGACAGCGCTGTAAAGGCGTTGAACGCGTTCAAGAAGGTCCGCTGGATCTGTGGCGGGCTTGAGAAAGAGGGCGGGTTGTCTGCACTCAACTCAGCCAGTGAACATGTGCTCAAGGCTTATGTGATCGGGCGCGAAGCTGCCGGATTTGCAATGCAGTTACAGGCAGATACCGTGGTTTGCACCACAATGGCAGAAGCCGTTGAACAGGCAATGAACGACGCGCAGTCGGGCGAGACGATTCTGCTGGCCCCTGCCGCAGCTAGCTTTGATCAATATGACAATTTCGAACAACGCGGTGAGGATTTTGCCGAACAGGTTCGCAAACGGCTTTAGGACACGCCATTTGCAATAGATCGCCGGTTGGGCCAAGCTGAGATGCTATCAGCTTGACGCGCCATATTTTTTGGTTTTGCTACCCGTCAAATTCAACACGAGGTTATGACTATGCCATATCGTAAGTTTTCCCTGATCCTGCCTGCCATTCTGATTGCGGGTGCCTGCACCAACACTGGCGCAAACTACCAACCGATCATCGATGGTCCGGTTGGCCCGAATTACAACGTTGATCTGCAGCAGTGCCAACAGCTTGCGGCATCGCAGGCATCTGTTGATGGCACCACGGCCGGGAATGCAGCCATCGGCGCCGTTGGCGCAGCCGCAGTGACCGGGATCGTACAGGACAGCAGCGATAATCTGGGCCGTGCTGCAGTTGCAGGTGCGTTGGTTGGCGCCGGTGCGGATGTGATCAACAAGAACCAGAACAAAGAAGTGTTGGTGCGTAACTGCATGCGTGGCCGTGGGTACAACGTCGTCGGCTAGTGCCGCGCAAATACCGTGTCGGCTAACCACGACTGGCGATTGCAGTTCCAGCGGCATGGCCTGAGGACCATGCCCATTGGAAATTGTACCCACCCAGCCAACCGGTGACATCCACCGCTTCACCTATCGCATAGAGGCCGGGGACATCCCTGGCCTCCATCGTTTTTGACGACAGATCATCGGTGTCGATGCCGCCCAGCGTGACCTCGGCGGTGCGATAGCCTTCGGTCCCGGAAGGGGTCAGATGCCAGTTCGACAGGGCCTCGACCAGGTCCGAAAGGGCAGTGTCCGATTGGTCGGCCAGATTGCCCTGCATGGGAATGTGTTGGCTCAGGAAATCGACCAATCGCGCGGGTAACTGCCGGGAAAGTTCAGTAGTCAGGGCTTTGCGTCCGCTGTTTTGGCGCTGATCTCGCAGCAGGTCGAACAGTGGCATATCCTGGATGAGGTTGACCCGGATCGCCTCACCCTCGCGCCAGTATGAGGATAGTTGCAGCGCAGCTGGTCCGCTGAGGCCGCGATGGGTGAAAAGCAAAGCCTCGTCAAAGCTGGTCCGGTCGTTCGACAGCCGCGTCGGCAGCGAGACACCGGACAGGTCCTTGAACCTGCCATCGGAAAAGGTGAACGGCACCAGAGCCGCGCGTGTCTCGGTCATCCGCAATCCAAACTGGTGCGCGATGTCATAAGCCAGACCCGTCGCCCCCATTTTAGGGATCGACTTGCCGCCTGTGGCCAGTACCAGATTGGTGCAGGTCAGGGCATGACGCTGCCCCTCGCGCTCAACCGTCAGCGCGAAACCAGTGTCGGTTTTGCGCAGGTCCTTCATCTCGGTCCTTACCCACAGCTCGGCCCCGGCGCGCTCTATTTCATCCAGCAACATTTGGATGATCTGTTTCGAGGAACCGTCGCAGAACAGCTGTCCCAGTGTTTTCTCGTGCCAAGCGATGTCATGACGCCCGACCATTTCAATGAAATCCCACTGCGTGTAGCGCGCCAATGCGGACTTACAGAAATGCGGGTTCTGAGACAGGAAGTTGCCTGACCCTGCATACATATTGGTGAAATTGCACCGCCCGCCGCCCGATATGCGGATTTTCTCACCCGGCGCCTTCGCGTGATCGATCACCAGAACGCGCCCAACGCAATGGGCGGCACACATCAAGCCAGCAGCACCGGCGCCCAGGATGATCGTATCATAAGTCATGCGCGGGGGATGGCGTGGAATGGCTGGGATGGCAAGGGGGAGACGTGAAAACGCGCTGCAAACGTCCGTCCGTGACTGTGGCTCCGTCCTCTGATTGGTTTGGGAAAGTGGAATGAAATTGGCAGTTGGAACATTTGTGATATTGGCCGGAATACCATGTGCCAGAATACGCCTGACAAGGAAGCTCAATTTGACGCACTGCACAGGAGGCCGGTTCAGTGATCACGCGCATTTCCCAAGTCACAGTTCAACTGGGAAAAAAGGCTGAATTGGTCGAATCCAGGAGGATAAAGCACTACGATCTTGTTCCCTAGGTGATCCGAACGCCCGGGACGGGAAGCCATGAAGCGGATCACTGGCTTGAAGGCGCCAATTTCCCCCTGTTGCGGCGTCATTCCACTAGCCCAAACGCTAAAACCCCTGTAGACTCGCACGTAGACCCCGAAAACGGGGCGTTGACGAGGCAGATAGTGGCGGTATCTCATGACTGAGATGGTGTATGGCGCGGTCCAAGACCAGCGCGGAGAACCGATTCTACCGAAGTGGTGGCGGACGATTGATCGTTGGACGATGTCCTGCGTACTGATCCTGTTTGTCATCGGGCTGTTGCTGGGGTTGGCCTCATCGCCGCCGCTGGCTGGTCGCAACGGGTTCGACCCGTTCCATTACGTCGAACGCCAGGCGTTGTTCGGCGGAATGGCGCTTGTTGCGATGCTGCTGACTTCGATGATGTCGCCCACACTGGTTCGACGTCTGGCGGTGTTGGGGTTTCTTGCTGCTTTTGTCGCGCTGGTCTTCCTTCCCGTCTTTGGCACAGATTTTGGCAAAGGTGCGGTGCGTTGGTATTCGCTTGGCTTTGCCTCGCTGCAGCCGTCTGAATTTCTGAAACCCGGGTTTATCGTTGTGGCGGCCTGGTTGCTGGCCGCGTCACAACAGATCAACGGCCCGCCCGGTCGGCTATGGTCTTTTGCGCTGTGCATGGCGATTGTCGCCATGTTGGTTATGCAGCCCGATTTTGGTCAGGCCTGCCTGATCCTGTTTGGCTGGGGCGTGATGTATTTCGTTGCCGGTGCGCCGATGTTGTTGCTGGTTGGTATGGCGGGGTTTGTCGTGCTAGGCGGTATGTTCGCCTATTCCAACTCGGAACATTTCGCCCGACGTATTGACGGATTTCTGAACCAAGAGGTCGATCCGACCACCCAGCTGGGCTATGCCACCAATGCGATCCGCGAGGGCGGGCTTTTCGGTGTCGGCGTGGGTGAAGGGCAGGTGAAATGGTCGCTGCCCGATGCCCATACGGATTTCATCATCGCTGTCGCGGCCGAGGAATATGGCCTGATCCTGGTGCTGATCATCATCGCGCTGTATTCCCTGATCGTCGTGCGGTCATTGCTGCGGCTGATGCGCGAGCGCGACATGTTCATCCGCCTGGCGGGCACCGGTCTGGCCTGCATGTTCGGGGTTCAGGCGATGATCAATATGGGCGTCGCCGTGCGCCTTTTGCCTGCCAAAGGCATGACTTTGCCGTTCGTTAGCTATGGTGGGTCCTCGCTGATTGCAGGTGGTATTGCAATCGGCATGCTTCTGGCGTTTACCCGCACCCGCCCACAGGGCGAACTTGGTGATATTCTACGCGGACGAGGCTGATGGGCAAACCCTACCTTCTGATTGCGGCTGGCGGGACCGGGGGCCACATGTTCCCGGCTCAGGCGCTAGCCGAGGCGATGCTGCACAGGGGCTGGCGTGTGCGCTTGTCCACCGATACGCGCGGCGCACGATATACGGGTGGCTTTCCGCATTCGACTGAAATTGTCGAGGCGTCCTCGGCAACCTTCGCTCGTGGCGGACTGGCCGCCAAACTGATGGTCGGTCCCAAGATCGCAGGTGGTGTCGCCGGTATGGCGTTTCAGATGCTGCGCGACCGACCGGACGTCGTGGTCGGCTTTGGCGGTTACCCCTCGATCCCAGCGCTGGGCGCTGCGACGATGTTGAAGATCCCGCGCATGATCCATGAGCAGAACGGCGTTTTGGGCCGCGTGAATCAGCTGTTTGCGACCCGCGTGGCGCAGGTGGCTTGTGGTGTCTGGCCGACTGATCTGCCGGACGGTGCAAAGGGCATACATACCGGCAACCCGGTTCGGGCCGCCGTGCTGGACCGGGCTGCGGCGGGCTATATCCCACCGGGCGATTACCCGATGTCGATCCTGGTGATGGGTGGCTCGCAAGGTGCGCGCATCCTTAGTCAGATTGTGCCCGAAGCGATTGCCGCGCTGCCTGATGAGATGCGCCGACATATTCGTGTCGCGCATCAGGCCCGCGACGAAGACGGCGCCCGTGTTTCCGCGTTTTATGACGACCACGGTATCCGTGCCGAAGTGAAACCGTTCTTTCAGGATGTGCCCCGTCGCATGTCTGATGCGCAGCTGGTGATATCACGCTCAGGCGCGTCAAGTGTGGCGGATATATCCGTCATCGGGCGGCCCTCGATCCTGATCCCGTATGCCGCCGCAGCGGGCGATCATCAGACCGCCAATGCACGCGGGCTGGTTCAGGCCGGAGGGGCAATCATGATCCCCGAGAACCTGCTTGACGTTCCTTCGCTGACACAGCAAATCACCGCAGTTCTGACAAACCCCGAAGCCGCGCAAAAGATGGCCCATGCCGCCTTATCGACCGGCGCACCGGACGCGACCGAGCGCTTGGTCGCCCGGGTCGAACAGTTGGCGCAGAAGGAGACCGCATGACCCCAGCAACCAAACTGCCGCAGGATGTCGGGCCGATCCATTTTGTGGGGATTGGCGGGATCGGGATGTCGGGCATTGCCGAGGTGCTTTTGAATCTAGGCTATCGTGTGCAAGGTTCGGACTTGAAGGCCTCGAAGATCACCGACCGTTTGGCGGGGCTGGGGGCCGAAATCTTCGTTGGTCAAAGCGCTGAAAACCTTGAGAACGCCGCCGTGGTTGTGGTGTCGACCGCGATCAAACCGGGCAACCCGGAGCTGGACGGTGCCCGTGCGCGCGGCCTGCCAGTGGTGCGTCGGGCCGACATGCTGGCCGAGTTGATGCGCCTGAAATCCAACATTGCCATTGCCGGAACCCACGGCAAGACCACCACCACCACGATGATGGCTGAACTGATGGTGGCAGGGGAATTTGACCCGACCGTGATCAATGGCGGTATCATTCACGCTTATGGCTCGAACGCGCGGATGGGGCAGGGCGAATGGATGGTGGTCGAGGCGGACGAATCCGACGGCTCGTTCAACCGTCTGCCTGCGACCATTGCCATTGTCACCAATATCGACCCCGAGCATATGGAACATTGGGGCGATTTCGTCCAGCTGCGCGACGGGTTCTACGAATTTGTCTCGAACCTGCCGTTTTACGGGCTTGCCGTCTGCTGCACCGACCACGCCGAAGTGCAAACACTGGTGGGTCGCATCACAGACCGGCGCGTGCGGACTTATGGTTTCAACGCGCAGGCGGATGTGCGGGCCGAGAACCTGACCTATAAGGGCGGCGTCGCACATTTCGACATTCACCTGCAATACGAAGACAAGAGGATCGAGGGTTGCACCCTGCCGATGCCCGGCGACCACAACGTCTCGAACGCATTGTCGGCCGTCGCTGTTGCCCGCCACCTGGGCATGAAAGCCGCCGAAATCCGCGAAGCGTTGGCTAATTTCGGTGGCGTCAATCGTCGCTTTACCAAAGTGGGTGAGGTCGATGGCGTCACGATCATCGACGATTACGGTCACCACCCGGTTGAAATCGCAGCGGTTCTGAAAGCCGCACGCCAGGCCACCGAAGGCCGAGTGATAGCGGTCCATCAACCCCACAGGTATTCGCGTTTGTCTAATCTGTTCGATGATTTCTGTACCTGTTTCAATGACGCCGACGTTGTTGCCATCGCCGATATTTTCGCTGCCGGAGAGGACCCGATCGAAGGGGCGTCCCGCGATGACCTGGTTCAGGGGCTGATCCGGCATGGGCATCGACATGCCCGCGCTTTGATGGACGAATCCGATCTTGAACGCCTGGTTCGTGAACAGGCCCGCCCCGGAGACATGGTTGTCTGCCTTGGTGCCGGTACGATCAGCGCCTGGGCCAATGGCCTGCCTTCGCGCTTGCAGAAATAACAGGCGATGTGACGTAATGGACTCTTTTGTGGTGCAACCCTAAAGAGTGATCGTGCAACCGCAGAAAAAGCGGTCTCGGAGGCAAGATTTGGCGTATTCGGTATTATTTGCAGGGTTGTGGGTCATAGCATCGACTATCGTGGCCATGCTACCGATGCGCCTGCAATTTCCACCGGGGATTGTGTTGGTTATCGTTGCGCCGGCGCTGATTGTCTGGCTGGGTTACGATTTCGGCTGGTTCTTTTCGGTCCTGGGCTTTGCGGCTTTTGCATCCATGTTCCGAAACCCAATTCGCCACTATTGGCAACGTTGGACAGGCCGAGGGGACGACGAATGAATTGGTCCATTGCCCTTGCCGCCCTGTGGGGAGTTGTTGCGAATGTCCTGGCGATGATCCCCAGCAAGGATAATCACTGGACCCGCGCCTATTTCTTGATTGCTGCGGGTATTCCTATCGTTGGCTATGTCACGCTGCAGAACGGTCCGTGGATCGGGTTGATTGTTCTGGTTGCTGGGATCTCGGTACTGCGTTGGCCCGTGATTTATCTGGGCCGGTGGTTGCGTCGGATCCTGGGTGCCGCGCAATAGCGGATACAGCTTGCTTTGGCGGTTCGAATCCGCGAATTAGCGGCCATGACTTCTGTTCCCTCGCCACGCGGCAAGCTCACCCAGAACCGCCCGCTGAATGATCTGACCTGGTTGCGGGTCGGAGGACCGGCGGATTACCTCTTTCAACCCGCCGACCAGGAAGACCTGCAGCAGTTTCTGCGCGACTTGCCTGACGATATCACGGTTTTCCCGATGGGCGTCGGCTCAAACCTGATCGTCCGGGACGGTGGGCTGCGCGCCGTAGTGATCCGGTTGGGCCGGGGATTTAATGGCATCTCGATTGAGGGCAACATTGTCACCGCAGGCGCGGCAGCGCTGGATGCGCATGTGGCGCGCAAGGCAGCTGATGCGGGCGTGGACCTGACGTTTTTGCGAACCATTCCGGGGTCGATTGGCGGCGCTGTGCGGATGAATGCGGGATGTTATGGCAGCTATACGGCGGATGTTCTGTGCAAGGCGACGATCATTACGCGGCAAGGGCAGGTCGTCGATCTGACGCCCGAAGAACTGAATTTTCGCTATCGTCAGTCGGATCTGCCTGAGGGTGCGGTGCTGATCTCGGCCACGTTCGAAGGCCCCCTAGATGATCCTGATGAACTGCATGCCCGCATGGACTCGCAGTTGAAAAAGCGGGATGAGACCCAGCCGACCAAAGATCGCAGCGCGGGCTCGACCTTTCGCAATCCGGCGGGATTTTCCTCAACCGGTCGCGCGGATGATGTGCATGACCTCAAGGCCTGGAAGGTGATCGACGACGCGGGAATGCGGGGCGTGATGCGGGGCGGGGCGCAGATGAGCCCCAAGCATTCCAATTTTCTGATCAACACCGGCTCTGCCACCGCTGCCGACCTCGAAGGGTTGGGCGAAGATGTGCGAAAAAAGGTTTACGAAACAAGCGGCATCACGCTAGAGTGGGAAATCATGCGGGTCGGTGATCCGCTGACAGATTAAAGCTCCGACCGTCAGACCCAAAACAGGCAAAATAGGGCGACGGATCAAAGGCATAAAGCAGGACGGACCACCACATAAGGTCCGCAGAATTTGAGGCGCACGACGTGGGTAGTTCGAGCAGGACAAACCCCAAAGTGGCGGTATTGATGGGTGGACCCTCGGCGGAACGTGAGGTGTCTCTCAGCTCTGGGCGCGAATGCGCGGCCGCCCTAAGGGGAGAAGGCTTTGAAGTGGTCGAACTGGACGCGGGTCCGGACCTCTATGTGCGCCTTTTGGATATCAAGCCGGATGTGGTCTTCAACGCTCTGCATGGTCGCTGGGGCGAGGATGGCTGCGTGCAGGGTCTGCTGGAGTGGTTGCGTATTCCCTATACTCATTCCGGTGTGCTGGCATCGGCGTTGGCCATGGACAAGCAGCGCAGCAAAGCGGCGTTCCGTATCGCGGGTCTGCCAGTCGCCGAAAGTGTGATCGAGGCCAAATCCGAAGTTGCCGCGCGTCACACGATGGAACCGCCCTATGTGGTCAAGCCCAACAACGAGGGTTCCAGCGTCGGCATTTATCTGGTGCATGAAGGCGCCAACACTCCACCGAAACTGGCAGACGACATGCCCGAACTGGTAATGGTCGAACAATATGTGGCTGGCCGCGAGTTGACCGTCACAGTCATGGGCGACCGCGCTTTGACCGTGACAGAAATCATGACGGATGGCTGGTACGATTACGATGCCAAGTACAAGCCGGGTGGGTCGTGGCATGTGCTGCCTGCTGAAATCCCGCAGGACATTTTTGACCTTTGTATGGGCTTTGCCAAACAGGCGCATGATCTGTTGGGTTGCAAAGGCGTCAGCCGCACAGATTTTCGGTGGGATGACAGCAAGGGCGCAGAGGGCTTGTTCCTTCTGGAAACCAACACCCAGCCGGGAATGACGCCGACGTCACTGGCTCCGGAACAGGGCGCGCATTGCGGGATAACCTTCGGCCAGCTTTGCGCATGGATGGTGGAGGACGCATCATGCGACCGCTGACAGCCACCCGTGCGCCGGTTATCCATCGCTCAAAGCCACTTGCTGGTCCGGATGCCGATTTCGCTTCGGGGGACCGCAACAATGTAGAACCCAAGTTCCGCCTGCGGCGACTTTGGGGGCGTAAGTCATCGGCGTTTGATCCGGCGCCGTCCCGCCTAAGCTATCGGTTACAGCGCTGGATGTTGACGCCTGGTGTTCGCCGTGGCCTGAAATACGGGCTGCCGGTCTTCGCTGTGTGTGCAGCGCTTGGCGGGTATTTCAGCTCTCAGGACCGGCGCGAAGCGATTGTGGCTCATGTCCATGATGTGAAAATCTCGATCCAGCAGCGACCAGAATTCATGGTCAACCTGATGGCGATTGATGGGGCGGGAACCAACCTTTCGGAAGACATTCGTGAAGTGGTGCCGCTGGACTTCCCAATCAGTTCCTGGGACCTGGATGTCGAACAGATGCGCGAAACGATCACAGGATTGGATCCGGTTAAATCAGCCTCTGTGCGCATCCGTCCAGGAGGTATCCTGCAGGTGGATGTTGTCGAACGGCAGCCCGCCATTGTCTGGCGTACCCGCCGAGGGGTCGAATTGCTGGATGAAACCGGCGCGCATGTTGAAATCATCGCATCGCGGCAGGATCACTCCAATTTGCCACTGATCGCGGGTGAGGGCGCGGATTCCTATGTACCCGAAGCGCTGCAACTGACGGCCACAGCCAGCAGTCTGGGCAATCGGGTGCGCGGTCTGGTGCGAATTGGCGAACGTCGCTGGGATCTAGTTCTGGATCGCGGTCAGCGCATCATGTTGCCGACGGAACGGCCAGTGCGCGCATTGGAACGCGTGTTGGCCGTGAACGAGGTTCAGGATCTTCTGGAACGCGATGTGGCCGTGGTGGATATGCGCCTGGGTCAGCGACCGACAATCCGAATGACCAAAGCCGCCAGCGAAGACTGGTGGAATACAAAAGTAGATGTGAGTAGCGGGCAGTAACGACAATGATGACCGATCTTTATCAGTCCCAACGGGCCATGCGGCAAATGCGCAGGCAGGCGATGCAACGCGGCGTTGTCGCTATTCTAGATGTCGGGAGCTCTAAGATTTCCTGCCTTGTGCTGCGGTTCGACGGCGCCGGACGTTTGCACGAGGACAGTGGCATCGGGTCTCTGGCCGGACAATCCGGGTTTCGGGTGATCGGTGCCGCGACCACGCGTTCCCGTGGTGTGCAATTTGGCGAAGTCACTGCGATGCAGGAGACCGAGCGCGCCATTCGAACCGCGCTTCAGGCCGCGCAGAAAATGGCAGATATCCGTGTCGACCATGTGATCGCCTGTTTCTCGGGGGCAAACCCGCGGTCCTATGGTTTGGATGCCCAGGTGGATCTGGAAGGTCAGCTGGTAACCGAGGCCGAAGTCGGCCGTGTTCTCAATGCCTGTGACGTACCCGACTATGGTGCCGGCCGCGAAGTCCTACATGCTCAGCCGGTGAATTTTGCGCTGGATAACCGATCGGGCTTGATCGACCCAAGGGGTCAGATGGGGCAATCGCTGGCCGTCGATATGCACATGCTGACCGTGGACGCGGTTGCAATCCAGAATATCGTGCGCTGTATCAAGCGTTGCGATCTCGAATTGGCCGGTATCGCGAATTCGGCCTATGTCTCGGGTATTTCGGCGCTGGTTGAGGATGAACAGGAACTGGGTGCCGCCTGTATCGACATGGGCGGTGGCACCACGAGCGTGTCAATATTCATGAAGAAACACATGATCTATGCCGATTGCGTGCGCATGGGTGGGGATCATGTGACCAGTGACATCTCGATGGGGCTGGGCGTTCCGGCGTCTGTTGCCGAACGGATCAAGACATTCAATGGCGGCGTTCACGCGACCGGCGCGGATGACCGCGACCTGATCGACATTGGCGGTGATACCGGCGATTGGGAACATGACCGCCGTACCGTCAGCCGGGCAGAGTTGATAGGTATCATGCGTCCACGTGTCGAAGAAATCCTGGAGGAAGTGCGTGTACGGCTGGATGCGGCTGGCTTTGAGCACATGCCCAGCCAGCAGATCGTCCTGACCGGAGGCGGCAGCCAAATCATGGGGCTGGACGGGTTGGCCTCTCGTATTCTGGGGCAGCGTGTTCGCCTTGGTCGCCCGCTGCGGGTCCATGGGTTGCCGCAATCGGCCACAGGGCCGGGGTTCTCTTCGGTTGTGGGGCTAAGCCTGTTTGCAGCCAACCCACAGGATGAATGGTGGGATTTTGAAATCCCCGTAGACACCTATTCCGCACGCCCGTTCAAGCGCGCTGTGCGGTGGTTCCGTGACAACTGGTAAAGCCGCGATCGCGGCGCTGGTCATGGCTGTGCCGTCAGCGATAGAGGCTCAGACCCGTATCACACCCGAAGCCTTCCTGGGGGCCGTTCAAGGAAAGACCGTAAAGTTTCACGTCTATGACAGCGGTATGCTGGTCGGCACCGAAGAGTTCCTGAGCCCGACTCTCTCGGTCTGGCGTATGGAGGGCAAGGGTTGTGTGTACGGGAAAATTACAACTCCTAATGGGCAGATTTGCTTTCTGTACGACGATGACGAGGATGGTCTGCCAGTTTGCTGGTGGCCGTTTTTGTATGAAGACCAGTTGATGGTGCGAATGGTCGGTTTCTCTAGGACAGAAATTCAAGAGGTCAGGGACATTTCTGAGAAGGGTCTTAACTGCCCAAGTGCCCCAATTAGCTAAAGAAATATCTTGCAGGGGCTGTCAAAATCCCGCAAGATATCCACAGGGCCCGTCAGAGGCCTTGCGAGAGGGCTTGAGCAGTTTTCCGCAGACAGAATGTGAATGAATTGCAAGTGACGCGCCCGTCAACAGTGGCGCGAGCGTCGCATGTTTTGTGGTGCTTTGAGATAATTCCGCAACATCTGGCAATCTCTGCCAAATACTGTTTCCAGGTGCCTTATTTCCTCCATATTTTGTGGATTTTCGCGATTTTTGGCGTGACGTTTGCCGTTTGGATCGGTAGGATTGTTAGTGGATAGGTAAGAAAAACACCGCGTTGGCGGGTTATATAAACAGGCGGACAGAAGCATGACATTGAATCTTTCGATGCCCGGGCACGACGAGCTGAAGCCTCGGATTACAGTTTTTGGCGTTGGCGGAGCGGGCGGTAACGCCGTCAACAACATGATTGAAAAACAGTTGGACGGTGTCGATTTTGTCGTTGCCAACACCGATGCCCAGGCGCTGCAGCAAAGCCAGTCTTCGTCACGAGTTCAACTGGGCGTGAAAGTCACCGAAGGTCTGGGTGCGGGCGCGCGTCCGACAGTGGGTGCGGCAGCGGCCGAAGAAAGCATCGAGCAGATTGTAGACCATCTGGCAGGCGCGCATATGTGCTTCATCACGGCCGGTATGGGCGGTGGCACCGGCACGGGTGCCGCACCGATCATCGCGCAGGCAGCGCGTGAATTGGGTGTTTTGACCGTCGGTGTTGTGACCAAGCCTTTCCAGTTCGAAGGCGCTAAGCGGATGCGTCAGGCCGAAGACGGTGTTGAAGCCCTGCAGCGCGTTGTCGACACGCTGATCATCATTCCAAACCAGAACCTGTTCCGTCTGGCCAACGAAAAGACCACGTTTACCGAGGCGTTTTCGATGGCGGATGACGTTCTGTATCAGGGTGTCAAAGGCGTGACCGACCTGATGGTGCGTCCGGGCCTGATCAACCTCGACTTCGCGGATGTTCGCGCCGTTATGGACGAGATGGGCAAGGCGATGATGGGCACGGGCGAAGCCACCGGCGAAGATCGCGCCGTACAGGCCGCCGAGAAGGCCATCGCCAACCCGCTGTTGGACGAAATCAGCCTCAAGGGCGCCAAGGGCGTTCTGATCAACATCACTGGCAGCCACGACCTGACCCTGTTCGAACTGGACGAAGCCGCAAACCGTATCCGTGAGGAAGTGGACCCAGAGGCGAATATCATCGTCGGCTCCACGCTGGATACCGCAATGGAAGGCGGCATGCGCGTTTCGGTTGTGGCAACAGGTATCGACGCCAGCGAAAAGCAGGATGATGTGCCTGTCGCGCGTCGTTCGATGTCGGCACCGCTGACCCGTTCGGTTTCTGCAGAGGAAGCGGCCCTGGAAGAAATGTCAGTGGCGGCAAGCGCCGAACCTGAACCTCAGCCCGAGCCAACGCGTGAACCTTCGCTGTTTGAGGCAACTGAAGAGCCGATGGAACCGCAGTTCCAACCGCGTGCAGAACAGGATGATGACGGCCTGCCACCCCCGGCCTATCAGCCGCGCGTGGCCGAATTCGAGCCGACTCCCGAGCCGGTCGAATACGCCCCCGAAAGCTTTGTCGCACCTCAGCCGCAAGCACCCGCAGGATCGCCATCACCCGAAGCTCTGAGGCGCTTGCAGGCAGCCGTCCAGAATGTACCTCCGGCTGAAAGAGGTCATCCTGCGCCTCGACCGCAGGAGGTCTCCGATAATCATGGGGATGCCGACCGCCCGCGATTTGGTTTTAACCGCCTGATTGATCGCATGACCGGCCACGCAGCCGATACTCCGGCGCAGCAACCGGCCCGCCAGCAGCCGGTATTGCGCCAATCTGACGCTACGGCACCTGCACATGTCGAGGACGACCCGGAGCAGGATCGGATCGAAATACCGGCCTTCCTTCGCCGTCAAGCCAACTGATCGCGGTAACAATATACTAAAGAGGGGCTGCCATTTGGCGGCCCTTTCTTATTTTAAAACAGTGCATTATCCCTATGTGAGCAGGGTTTTGCCGACCTGTCACATTCATGTTTCATTCGGTTGCAAAGAGTGAGTTGAGCCTTTTGACCTGCTTCCTTAGTTGAATGCCAACACGGCCATCACAGGTCGGACGCCACTCACCGAGGTCACACTTGCAACATACGCTCAAATCTCCGATCACGTTTACAGGCCTGGGGCTGCACAGCGGTAAGCCTGCGACGATGATCCTGAAGCCGGCTGCTGCTGGCCACGGCATCTGGTTCAAACGGACGGATATCGAGCTGGGCAATGCGTTGATCCCTGCAATCTACGATGTGGTCGATCGTACCCCGCTTTGTACCCGACTGGTCAATGAAGCGGGCGTTACGGTTTCCACCGTCGAGCATATCATGGCAGCTTTGGCTGGATGCGGTGTCCACAATGCGCTGATCGAGATTGATGGCCCCGAGGTGCCGATCATGGACGGGTCTTCGATTGAATTCGTTCGTGGCATCATGTTGAAAGGCGTGCGTCGTCAGGCAAGCCCGGTCCTGGCCTATGAGGTTCTTAAACCTGTGACCGCAACCCGTGAGGGTGCCAGTGCTTCGATTGCGCCTGCGGACGGTTTGATTATCGATTTTCATATCGATTTTGAAGACAGCGCCATTGGTCGTCAGACTAAGACGCTGGATATGTGCAATGGCTCTTTTGCACGCGAGCTTAGTGATTGCCGGACATTCTGCCGTCGTACCGACGTCGAAGCGATGCGCGAGAACGGCTTGGCTCTTGGCGGCACGCTTGAAAATGCTGTGGTCGTTCAGGGCGACGAAGTTCTGACCCCGGGTGGCCTTCGCCACGCAGACGAGGCGGTGCGTCACAAGATGCTAGATGCTCTGGGTGACTTGTATTTGGCGGGTGGACCGATTCTGGGTCATTTCACCGGCGACAAGTCTGGTCATGCGATGACAAACACGCTGCTGCGCAAGCTGTTTGAAACGCCCGGTGCTGTGCGTCCGATCCTGTGTACCCCCGAACAGGCCGCGCGTCTGCCCGGACAGGGTCTGGTCTGGGACGAAATCCCCGAAGTCGCCTGATTGGTTCCACTCTGCTGACAAATCCGCCAAAGGGCCTACTAAGGCGTTTTGCACTGGAATTTTATGTGCTAGACCAAGGCCCAAACCGGGGTATTCCCATTAAGCAAGACGACAAGGATTGGCGGAATGATAGGCACCAAAGCGGCGGTCAGATTCGCAGGGGCGGTACTTCTGACAGCAGTTTTGACAGCGTGCAACAGCGGGGGCGCTGACCGCAATCAGAACCTAGAAGGGTTCACCCCCGAACAGATTTTCACGCGTGGGGAATTTGAGCTGTCGGAGAATCGTTCCGACGATGCAGCGTGGTACTTCTCCGAGGTTGAACGTCTTTACCCTTACTCTGACTGGGCAAAGCGCGCGCTGATCATGCAGGCGTTTTCATACCATGCAGATGAGAATTACGAAGAAAGCCGTGCAGCAGCACAGCGCTATATAGATTTCTATCCAACTGACGAAGATGCGGCCTATGCCCAATATCTGTTGGCACTCAGCTATTATGACCAGATTGACGAGGTGGGCCGCGATCAGGGCCTGACGTTCCAGGCGCTTCAGTCATTGCGCACGGTGATCGAAGTCTATCCGGACAGCGAATATGCCACCTCCGCCGTGTTGAAATTCGATCTGGCCTTTGACCATCTGGCTGGCAAAGAAATGGAGATAGGACGTTATTATCTGCGTCAGGATCACTATACTGCCGCGATCAACCGGTTCCGCGTTGTGGTAGAGGATTTTCAGACAACTTCGCATACCGCTGAAGCGCTCTATCGCCTGATCGAGGCCTATCTCTCGTTGGGTCTGGTGGATGAGGCGCAATCGGCCGGTGCAATTCTGGGTTACAACTACCAATCCTCAGAATGGTATGACGCTGGCTATAAGCTGCTGACCTCTCGCGGGCTGAAACTCAAAAGCCGCGGCAACAACTGGCTCAGCACGATTTATCGCCAGACCGTCAAAGGTCAGTGGTTGTAATCGCCATGGCTAAAGGCGTGGGACGCTGAGACCCGATGCTGCGCGCCCTTGATATCCGCGATATGCTGATCATCGACCGGTTGGAACTGACGTTCCAGCCGGGATTGAACGCGTTGACCGGCGAGACCGGCGCGGGCAAGTCGATCCTACTGGATTCGCTTGGGTTCGTTCTGGGCTGGCGCGGGCGGGCCGAGCTGGTGCGTCAGGGGGCCGCTCAGGGTGAAGTTGTGGCCGAGTTCGAGCTGCACGAAAACCACCCCGCACATGCGATTTTGGCCGAAGCCGGATTGCCCGGAGGTGAAGAGCTGATCTTGCGCCGCGTGAACACAGCCGAGGGCCGGAAAACCGCGTGGGTCAATGACCGGCGTTGCTCGGGCGAGGTGCTGCGGGCCTTGTCGGAAACCCTGGTGGAACTGCATGGCCAGCACGATGATCGCGGCCTGCTGAACCCACGTGGCCACCGCGCGATGCTGGATGATTTTGCCGGGGCAGGGGGGCAACTGGCCACTGTGCGCTCTGCATGGTCCGAGATGTCGCGTGCGCGCAAGCTTTTGTCTGAGGTCGAATCTGCCTTGGCTGCCATGCGGGCAGAGGAAGAATTTCTGCGCCATGCGGTCACTGAGCTTGATAAGCTTGATCCGCAGCCCGGCGAGGATGCCGAACTGGATGCAAGGCGCCGCATGATGCAGGGGGCAGAGCGGATTCGCGATGACGTCGCCCGTGCCTATGACTTGCTTGGCAGTGATGGGGCTGAGGGCGCGATGTCTGATGCTCTGCGCTGGCTGGAAGGCGTGTCCGATAATGCAGGCGGGCAGTTGGAAGAGCCTGTTGCCGCACTGGGGCGTGCACTGGTCGAATTGGGCGAGGCGCAAGATGGCGTTAATGCCAGTCTTCAGGCGCTGGACTTCAATCCGGTTGAACTGGAAGCAGTCGAGGAACGGCTTTTCGCCATTCGTGCGTTGGCCCGAAAGCATGACGTTGCCCCGGACGACTTGGGCGGGTTCGCGGAGACTTTGCGTGAGCGGCTGAACCGTTTGGATGCTGGTGACGCTGATCTGGCCGACAGGCGCGTTGCGGTTGAGACTGCGCAGGCAGTTTATCACAAGGCTGCGGAGGCACTCAGCAGCCTGCGCCAACGGGCAGCGGGTGAACTTGACACCGCTGTGATGGCCGAGCTTGCACCGCTGAAAATGGAACGCGCTGTGTTCCAGACCGAGATCACCCCGTCCGATCCCGGCCCCGAAGGTGCGGATGCTGTGGCGTTCTCCGTTGCCACCAACCCCGGTGCACCGTCTGGACCGTTAAACAAAATCGCCTCGGGCGGTGAACTGAGCCGCTTCTTGCTGGCGCTCAAGGTCTGTCTGACCGGCGATGACAGCGCGCGCACGATGATCTTTGATGAGATCGACAGGGGTGTTGGCGGCGCGACCGCGGATGCTGTTGGCAGGCGTCTGGCTGCGCTCGCGCAGGGGGGGCAGGTGTTGGTTGTGACGCATTCGCCGCAGGTCGCCGCCCGTGCCGCCTATCACTGGCGTGTTCAGAAACATGTGACCGACGGGCAAACCCTGTCGACCGTGGTTCCATTGGCCCAAGCCGACCGGGTGGACGAAATTGCCAGGATGGTCGCCGGTGACACGATCACGGACGAAGCGCGTGCCGCTGCCCGTGCTCTTCTGGACGCATAGGCCCTCACAGACGCGCGATCCGGCTTTTATCCGTGCCCTCCGTGGCTTAGTAAGGGGTGTATCCTGATCCCCCGAGGGCAAATGACCCAGTCAACCCGCACCGTTCTGCGCAACCAGCTCAATCAGGCTCTGGCCGCGATGAAGGACGCGTGGCGGGTGATGCGCAGGCGCGGGCCCAGCCAAATTCAGTTCTGGTTCATCGCGCTGGCGATTGGGATTGCCGCAGGCTTTATGGCATTGGGATTTCGTAAGGCAATTCAGGCATTGCAGGCCTATGTCTACGACACCGGGGATATCTCGTTACTGCACAGCCATGTGGAAAAGCTGCCGTGGTTCCTGATCCTGATCACACCGATCATCGGCGGTCTTATCGTTGGCATCATCCTGCACCGGTATACCGATGACGGGCGCGTGCGTTCAGTTGCCGATGTAATCGAAGGCGCTGCCCTCACCGATGGTCGGGTCGAAGGCAAGGCGGGTATCGCGTCTTTTTTCTCCTCGCTGATTACGCTGAGCACAGGTGGATCTACGGGTCGAGAAGGGCCGGTTGTGCATATGGCAGGCGTGATCTCGACCTGGGTCAGTAATCGTATCCATGCCGACGGAATTACCGGGCGTGATTTGCTGGGATGTGCGGTGGCGGCTGCAGTTTCGGCCAGTTTCAACTCACCCATTGCCGGTGCTTTGTTCGCGCTTGAGGTGGTGCTGCGCCATTTCGCGGTGCATGCTTTTGCGCCCATCGTTATCGCTTCGGTCGCCGGGACGGTGATTAACCGGCTGGAATACGGCGACGTGACCGAATTCACGCTAGATACGCCCGGATCCCTGCAATTCTATGTCGAGCTGCCCGCGTTTCTGATCCTTGGGTTGATCTGCGGGTTGGTGGCCTTGCTTCTGATGCGGTCGATCTTCTTTGCAGAAGATATTGGCAATCACATTCAAAGCCGGCTGTCCTTGCCCGGATGGCTGCGTCCTGCTGTATCAGGCGCAATGTTGGGACTGATCGCGATCTGGTTTCCCCACATCATCGGCGTTGGATACGAAACCACGATCCGGGCTCTGGCCGGAGATTTGGTTCTGACAACCGCCATCCTGTTCGCAATCATCAAAACTGTGGCTGTTGCGATCACGATGGGGGGACGTATGGGTGGCGGTGTGTTTTCACCCTCGCTGATGATAGGTGCGTTGACCGGGTTGGCATTCGGGTTGATTGCAACGGGTTTGCTGCCCGATGTATCGGGGACCCATACCCTTTATGCATTTGCCGGGATGGGAGCGGTTGCCGCTGCCGTGCTTGGTGCCCCGATTTCGACCACGATGATTGTCTTTGAACTGACCGGAGATTGGCAGATCGGTCTGGCGGTGATGGTGTCGGTTTCAATGTCCACGGCGCTGGCTTCGCGCCTCGTGGATCGATCCTTCTTCCTGACCCAACTGGAACGGCGCAATGTGCATCTGGCCGCGGGGCCACAGGCCTATCTTCTGGCGATGTTGCGCGCAGGCGCAGTGATGAGACCGCTTGGCGATGCACGTTCAATCACCCGGGAAGAAGCACAGGTTTTGATTGATCAGGGTCTTTTTGTTCAAGCAAGCGCTACGCTTGAGGCGGCGATGCCGTTCTTCGACCGAGACGAAATCCTCTGCATACCGGTGGTGGTGAGCGGTGATGACGGAGCTGAGACGCCAGTCGGTACGCTCTACCATATTGATGCGCTAAAGGCCTATAACCGCGCGTTGGCAGCTACGGCTGCAGAAGAACATTCATAACAGAGGCCCCTGTAACATTGGTCTTTGTCCATCTTGTTCCTTGATACAGGCGAGGCATTGAAGCGATACGATCTTTGGATCTGCACTTGCCGGGCGTGGCCAGTCGAAATCCAGAGGCTCATGTGTTCGATCTGACAAGCTGTGCAGAACTGAGCTTTCTAGCTGAAAAACATTAGGCCTTGGAGCGCTGGTGAAGGACTAACTTTACCTCACTGACGCTCTGGAATTTGTGGAACGACGCGCAACTTTGAGCCGCCGACAGCTTCCCAGAATCTTTTCGAGCCAGCGGGTCATGCAATATTGGCGGTAACATCGAGAAATTCTGATCTATTGCGGACTTTTGTCGGTATCTGGTCAAAGAACGGCAGAGCGGCGCAGCCCAATTCAGCGCCGGCTGCGCCAATGTCTGATTTTGGAAGTTAGATTCAATTTCCGCAGAATCCGGTTTGCACACTCTTTGTCTGTCATCGCGCTCTGAGGGCAACAATCCGAGCTAGTGATGAACTTTGCGCCAACACCGCACCTTACGATCTGTTGGCATTCGCAGCTGGAAGGAGGCCATCCGGGCGCAACAGCAGCAGCAAGATGACTGAGGCCAGAACCATTGCATCCCGGTATGGGGCCAGACTGTCTGGCAGGAAAGCCTGTAGCAGAACCTCCAGCCCGCCGACGATGAACCCACCAAGGACAGCGCCGCCCAAGCTGCCCAAACCCCCAAGTACGGTCGCAATGAAGGCCTTGAGAACGGGGAAAAATCCCATCAGTGGATCCACTGACCCGCGTTGTGCCGTCCAGATGACAGCGGCAATACCCGCAAGTAGCCCTGACAGGGCAAAAGCCACAGCAACGACCCGGTTGGCCTTGATACCCAGCAGTTTGAGCATCTCGATATCTTCGGCAGCGGCGCGCATGGCCATGCCAATCGTTGTGCGCCGCAACACGAATGTCAGGCCTGCAAGGGCTGAAAATGTTACGATGATTGATACGGTCGGGATAATGCCAAATGTCGTCTGGCCGATATGATACGTGCCAGACCATGACGCTGGAAAAGAGATCGGGACGGGTCTGGCGGAAATTCCGTTCTGGAACAGAACTTTGAGGATCTCGGATACCGCGAAAGATGTGATCAAAAGTGCAACGACATCCGCGCCGCGCATGGCGCGAAACGCTGTACGCTCCATTGCCATGGCCATGAACACAGAAGCGCCAAGCCCGACAACAAGAGCGGCGATCGGCGGCAGGCCAAAGCTCATGGCCAGAAAGATGCCATAGCCCCCAAAAGTCATGATTTCGCCATGCGCGAAATTGATCAACCGCACAATAGAGAACACAATCGCCAGCCCCAGGGCCAGCATCGCATAAATTCCCCCAAGGCTAAGCGCGTTGATCATTTGTTGAAGAAGAACTTCCATCGCTCAAGCCGCCAGATATGCGGATTGCAAGACCGCGTCATTTGCTAGTTCCGATGGTGCACCGGCAGCGGCAACAGCGCCATTCGCCAGCACCACGGCATGATCGGCAATGTCCAGGGCAAGAGCCGCGTTTTGCTCGACCAGAAGCACTGAAATACCGTCGGCTTTCAATTCTTCTACGATGTCGAAAATCTGATCCACGACCTGCGGCGCAAGACCAAGCGACGGTTCGTCCAGCAACAGCAAGCGCGGTCCGCTCATCAAGGCACGTCCCACCGCCAGCATCTGTTGTTCGCCCCCCGACAAAAGCCCCGCCATCTGACGGCGGCGTTCGCCCAGGATCGGGAAACGCTCTTTCATCTCGGCCAAACGTTTGGCGCTGAGCTTCTCGTCGCCCAGAATTGATCCGGCCAGCAAAAGATTTTCTTCGACCGTCAGCTGCGCAAACACGCGGCGTCCTTCCGGTGAGATGGCCACACCCGCCCGCACAATGGCGTCGGGTTTGGCCCCTGTCATATCCTTGCCAAAAAGGGAAACAGCGCCCGATACCACGGGCAAAGCACCTGCGATGGCCATGACCGTCGTTGTCTTGCCTGCGCCATTGGCCCCTAAAAGCGCCGTTATGCCGCCTTTGGGGACGATCAGGTCAATGCCCTGAACCGCGCGGATTGGGCCATAGCGGACGTGCAAGCCTTGGATATCGAGTGCTGTTTCCATTGGGTTCAGACCTTACGGCTGTGGCAGGATTGCGGGATCAGCTGAGGTGCGCAGGACAAACTCTTTTTCGCCTGCATCGGTAATCCGCGCGACCACAACATCACGCAGAGGCATCCGGTCGGTCCCCGCGAAAGTGAAGTTGGACATGATACCCTCACCATTCTCAATGCCGGCCATTGCGGCAGTCACGGCAGCAGGGTCTGTCGTGCCAGCCGCTGCGACAGCATCCTCGATCATATGCGCAATATCGCAGCCATTGACGTAGTAATTGTTGTCAGGCGTGATCCCCTTTGCAGCAGAGAACCGAGCGATGAAATCGGCATAGGCAGAGCCTTCGTCTGGGAAGCCACCAGATGTATGCGCTACGCCTGTGACGACATCACCAAGGCCGCGTACGGTTGGTGAATCGAGTACGTCACCTCCCATCACCTGGGTATCAACCCCGGCACCGCGCAGCGCACGGATGAAGGCCGGGAAATCAGGCTCCCAAGCCCATGTGACGATCACATCCGGGGTGGTATCCGCATTCTTGATGGTCGTCACGATGGCAGAAAAGTCCGGCTGGTTCAGCGAATAGTTGCTTTCCCCGACAACGGCACCACCAAGCGATGTGAAGGCCTCGCCAAAGTACTCGGGCCCACCCAATGTGTAGGCACTGTCCGGGGATTTCACGAGCCAGACACGTTCGAACCCTTGCTCGCGTGCGTGGCCTGCCAGTACGGCGGCCTGTTGGTTGTCCGCAGGGTAACTGCCAAAGACATGTTCACCGACTTGCGTCAGAACCGGGGCTGTTCCGGCAAAGGTCATTGTTGGGATGCTGTCAGCCGCTGTGATCTGGGCTGCGGCGATTGTCGGATCGGCATCGGCTGACGCCACGATGAACTGCGCGCCGTCATCGATCATTTCCTGTACGACTTTAACGCCTTCGGCGATGTCAGACCGGGTGTCGCGCACGATCAGCTCAACCGGTGTTGTGCCGTTCAGGCCCCCCTTGGCGTTCATTTCGTCAATGCAGAACTGGAACCCGGCATAGGCGGGTCCATCATAGGGGGCCAGATAGCCCGATTGCGCGGACATTACGCCGATTTTATAACTCTCAGCCATCGCTGTTCCAGCCAGGCCGGTGATAACTGCTGTTGAAAGAAGAAGGGCATTACGTATCATTTTATTGCTACCTCTGTTGGTTGACTTCGGTTGGTTTCGCTAATTTCTGCTTTTTGGGCTGTGCGCCCTTTGCCGATGTAAGCCTCGATGACTTTGGGATTTGCGCGCACGTCTTCAGGCGTGCCTTGCGCGATGACGCCACCTTGGTGCATCACCACGATCCAGTCCGACAGGCGGTTCACGAACCTCAGGTCATGATCGATCAGAAGGACACCGATGCCGCGTGTTTTGCCGACCTTAATCAGCCGATCAGCCAGGTCATCTGTTTCGCCGGGATTCATGCCAGCGGCCGGTTCATCTAGTAAAAGAATCTTCGGGTCTTGTGCCAAAGCGCGGGCGATTTCCAGGCGCTTGCGGGCACCATATGGCAGGCTGTCGGCGCGATACCCGGCGACTTCCCCAAGATCAAAGGCATCCAGTTCACGCAGGGTGATAGCCGCGGCAGTCTTGCGGTCGTGACCTGCGGCCAAAGCGGCAACAAGAACATTTTCGTAGGCTGTCAGACCGCTGAACAGGCGCAAGTTTTGGAAGCTACGCGAGACACCAAAGCCTGGCACTTTGTGATGCGAGACACGGGTCAGATCAACCTCGCCCATATGCGCAGAACCGGTGTCCGCCTGATAGGCGCGTGTCAGCAAGTTAACAAGCGTGGACTTGCCAGCACCGTTGGGGCCAATCAGGCCAGTGATGCGCCCAGTCGGAGCTTCGAAACTGACGTCTCTTACGGCTTTGACGCCTGCGAAACTTTTTGACAGGTTTGATGCTTTCAGCGTGGCTGGGACGACGGGCTCGGGCGTGCGCGCAGGAGTTACTCGGGACTTCAGGCGCCCGAGCAGGTTTGCATCGGCGCCAGGGCCAAGTTCAAAGCCTCCGACCAGACCCTGAGGTCGCGCCCAGATCACCAGCAGGATGGCAAGCCCCAGGACAATCGTCGTCAGGCCAAAGACCTCGGGCAAGGTGACGCCAAGCACAGTTGAGCCGCCTTCGAACTGGCGCACAGTGTCCTGCAGCAGCGTCACCGCGATCACCCCGACCACTGCGCCGCCAACCGATGACATTCCACCGACAATCATCATGACCACCTGCGCAAAGACGAGCCCAAGGTAGAAGGATGCGGGTGAAAATGCCCCCAGCATATGCCCGTAAAGTGCACCCGCGACTGTCGCCATGGTACCAGAGGCACACCAAGCGATGAATCTTGTGCGTCGGGCATTGATGCCAAGTGCTGTTGCGGCATCCTCATCGTCACGGGCCGCGCGGGAAAACAGGCCCAAACGGCTTTCGCGATACCAACGGGCCAGCAGGATTGCGACCGTGGCCGCGCCGAGGGCCAGAACCAGATCTGTCACCCTTGGCACACCGTAAAACGTCTGGCTGCCGCGTGTGATCTCGCGTGCGGCGATGGCCACGCCATGGGCGATGATCAGCAGGCCAAGCGTGGCAATCGTGGCAGACGCACCCACAAGCCGAGCGATGGCGCTTCCGGTTAGGGCTGCAAAGGCAAGTCCCGCAAGGGCGACCACCGGCAGCGACACCCAGATCGTTACTTCATGGCCTGCCAGAAATGACGGAAGATCCGGCAGGGCAGAACGTTGAAGAGCAGCAGGCATGGTGAGAATGCCTGACAGATAAGCGCCTAGCGCCAAAAACGCGCCATGCCCGAAAGACACAATGCCCGTGTTGCCGCAATAAATCGCAAGGGCCACTACAGCGACCACATTGACACACATCTGTACAGCAATCCGCTCGCCAGTGCGTCCAAAAATCAACGTCAGCCCAAGCACCACTGCCAGCAGCACAGCAACCGCCGCCGCCGTCCGGAGCAAGTTGGACGCCCGCAAGCGTCCGGGATGTGTATGAAGGGGGGCGATGCTCATGAGGGAATGTCCCCTACCGCTGTAACGATTGCGTCTGCCAGCAGATCCGCCCACAGCCCGACTTGCGATTGTTCGCGGATTTGATCGTTTCGAATTTCAATCAGGCAATGCACAAGCTCACGGGGTTCTGCATGCGCTGGAATAAACCAATCGCCCTCAGTTTCGATCTGATAGGGCTTGTTCAACGCAAAGGTCATGTCAGGGCGGCGCTGCGCGATATGTGCCATCAATGCTTTGGCAGCACCGCCTGTTCCGCGGCTTAAAAAGCCTGCCTGCCAAGGCCGGTCCTTGCCATCGAGATGCGGTGTAAAGGAATGGATCGAAAACGCGGCACGACGCGGACGGTTGGCAAAGAGCCGATTCAACTCTGCATCCATAGGTCGAAAGATTTCATCGACACGCATGGCCCGGCTCAATTCGGTGATCGCGCTGTTCCCCGGCACCTCAACCTGGTCGCTGATCGCAGGGACCGCCAAGGGGCTGTCAGGGGGACGGTTACAGTCAAATACCAGCCGTGAGTAATTTTGGACGACGAGAGGCGCGTTCAACTGTTCAGCCAACTGGCGCGCTACATCCTGAGCACCAATGTCCCAGCCGCGGTGGCTTTCAATGACGTCGCGGGAGACTCCCAAATCTCCAAGCATCTCGGGGACTGCATTGCCTGCATGCTCACACAGCAGCACGATCTCCGACGTGCTATCTGCATTAACGACGTCAATCGGCGCAGGATCGTTTGGCCCCAATAAGGTATGAGTACACAAATTCATGCAGCTTGGACCGCACGGTGTGTGCATCGTCTTATCATACCGAGCAGATCCTTGGGGTCGTGCGGGTCGGCAACCAGATCCAGCATTTCGCTTGGGGCGCCGTCAGTCGCTTTTTGGTGCAGCCAGCGCGTGGCCGAGAAATCCTCGACCACAAAGCCAACACCATCAAAAACCGTGATCTGATCTTCGGAGGTTCGTCCCTTTTTAGAACCGGTTAGAACCTGCCACAGTTCGTTGACCGCGTGATCCGGGTCGAGTTGCTGGATATCGCCCTTGATGCGCGTCTGTTTTGGGTACTCTACAGAAATGTCATTGCGCATCAGAATATCCCGTTGCCGATACTCGCAGCGGTTTTAGCTGATTTGGGGGCCAGTATACGCGTCACCATCGCCGATGTTGCCACCGTGCGAAGCGCCGTCAGAAGGGTCATTTCAGAAAAGGGCTGTGGATAGCCGGTATCAACAGAGGCCAGCACACCAACGGCGGTTAGGGTTTGCAGGCCGACCTTGGTGTTCGATCGGTGCCCGTTCGCGGACTTGAAGGTGTGATCCACACCATCAGAGGTTGGCATCAGTTCAATCACACCCGCCTTAGAATGGGACGCAACGCGCGGTGTTTTGTCAAATACCGGCCAGCGTTTGAAATCGGCTTCGATCATATTGGCCAATCCTGCAAGGCAGTCCCGTAGGCCATGCTTATGGACCAGGGCCCGCATGTTTTCGACGCTGACAAATGGAACCAATGCTCTGTCAGAGGGCGCGCTCATCAGTATGTTCCTTCGTACGCGGCGCATTTCTGTGCTGTGTCCATGTCTTTTACCGCGTCGATTTCTGCAGCCTTATGGGCGGCGTAGACGCTCGCGAAATCTGGTCCGAACCAACTGGTGACGGTCGTATCCGCCTGAAACGCCTCAAGGGCGGCCTCAAGCGTTTCGGGCAGGCGCACAAAACCACGCGCCGTGAGATCATCCGCTGACAGAAGCGACAGGTCTTCCTCGGTCGGCGCAGGCGCTTTCAGCCCATCTTCGATCCCCTGAACACCAGCATGTACAACAGCGGCCAAAGCCAGGTAGGGCGACGCCGCTGCATCCGCCGCGCGGTATTCAATGTTGAATTGTCTGGCGATTGAAGCGGGGTCCTTTGCCGTCACAGGGCAGACCCTTAACGAGGCCTCGCGGTCTCGGAACCCGAGATTGTTATACGCAGCCGACCACCGGTGCGGAGTAAGGCGTTCGTATGACACGACAGACGGTGCCGTCAGCGCTAAAATGTTAGGCAGGTATTTTAGCACGCCAGCAGCGAACCCATCAGTAAGTCTGGACATCCCGCAGGGGCCGCTTGCATCAAATGTGACCGGCTCGCCGGCATCGTCGACAAAGCTCATGTGGATATGAACGCCATTGCCGACGCTCGCCACATCGCGGATTGGTGTAAAGGTTGCAGCCTCACCCAGGTGACGCGCTGCCGAGCGAGTAAGCTCGCGCAGGATTACTGCCGCATCTGCCGAGCGCACACCTTTGGCAGGGCCGATAACGACCTCGTATTGATTGGGGCCGAATTCCTTCATGATACTGTCTGGCTCGAGCCCGTTTTCTGCGAGTGTCGCCATCAGCACTTCGCAAAGCTTCCGCTGAATCTCGAACCCTTCGCGTCCGTATCCCTGGTTTTCCACCGCCGGTGGGCTTTTCAGTTGAAACTCGTGCTCGAACGCCGAGATCAGATGAACGCCTGCTACATCATGCAGGCGCTTCAGCGCGGATTTGAGGATAGCGCGCGTACAAAAGGCCCAAGGATCCCCGTCAAGCGTGACGACATCGCCCATCAGGAAATGCTCGGTCACATCTCCAAATGTCGCCCGGGCCTCTGCGTTTGCATCGGGAATCAAAAGCAAATCACCTAGTGCGCCGAACGGGCTGTCAGCGATTATGTCGAAACAGGTGATCTGCACATTGGTAGGGGTCCAGCCGACCCCCCGCACCAGCCGTTTTTCCAACTGATCAGCGGGAAAGGCTTTGCCGCGCACCTTTCCGGCAACATCGGATATGGCAGCAAAAATTAGCGGCAGGGTCATTTTTCATTTTCCTCTTGAGTAAAGCGCAAAGCATCCCAGGCCTTGATGCGGTCTCGGGTCTGTTCCCAGTTGTCCTCGGCAATCCGCGTCACGATGGCCTCGGTCACCGAGAGTGCCGCCGAGTAAGTATCCCACAAGGTGCCGCTATCAATTGGCACCGGCATGACCTCATGGGCGTGTTTGGCAATCGGTGAAATCCATTTGTCCGTCATCAGGATCACACGGGCATTCCGATCGCGTGAGGCAACAAGCGACAGCTGCTCCAGCGCCGGTTGGTAACGGCGAAAATCAACAGCATAAAGGATATCCCCGGGCCGCATCCGCAACAGATATTCTGGCCAGCCTTCAGGCGTATCAGGCAGATGAAACACATCCTTGCGGATCTGACGCAGGTGGAACGAAAGATGCTTGGCGATCGTATCGCTGATCCGGCCACCCAGCACGTAAACGCTGCGTTTCGGGTCGGTCAGAAGGGTGCAGATCTGGTTAAACTGATCTTCGGTGATAGCATCAGCCGCCATGGCCATCTGGCTGGCCGATTTGGAAATAAAGTCCTTCAGATATCCCCCATGAACGGGCCGTTCCGCCTGGTGGAGTTGAACCGGCGAGCGGTGCCCTTCTTTCAATTCCGCGATAAGATCACGTTGGAAATCCTGATATCCATCAAGTCCAATCTTGGTAACAAACCGTGAGATTGAAGGCGGTGACACCTCGGCGTGTTTTGCCAGCTCCTGGATCGAGGAAAGGCCAGCAAATGGGTAATCCGACAGGATAGCTGCAGCAAGTTTGCGCTCTCCGCTGGTTAGCATATCGGCTGCGTTCTCGATGCGGTCTCTGATCAACATGCGTTATATGGTGATGGAAAAATATTTTCTGTCAATCTAAATTGAATTGACTTTGGAATTTTATTTTCTTTTAGTATGGACGTCATGATCGCCCTCATTCATAAAATTAGACCTCTTGGGCAAACATTTGAAAGCAGAGACAGACATGGAATTGACCCGCGATCTTCCACTAGAATATGACCAATCGGGATTGCTGTTTATTGACGTGCAGAACTTTGCAGCCCACAGGGATGGTGCCGAATTCGAAGGGCTGACAAATGCCGAGTTTGACGCAAAGTTTGGCTGGTTTTTTGAGCAGCTGAAATCCCGTATCGTACCTAATATGCAAGCCTTGCAAAAGGGATTTCGCGCGGCGGGAATCGAGGTTCTTTACACAACGATTGAAAGTCTGACCAAAGACGGGCGCGACAGATCTCTGGATTACAAAATCACGGGCTTCAACGTGCCCAAAGGATCCTGGGACGGCAAGGTGATCGACGAACTGGCACCAGCCGATGATGAGATCGTGTTTCCAAAATCTTCGTCCTCAGTCTTTGTCTCGACCCACATAGATTACGTGTTGCGCAATCTCGGCATAAAGCAATTGGTGCTGGCAGGGATCGTGACCGATCAATGCGTCGAAAGCGCAATTCGCGATGCCTGTGATCTGGGCTATCTGGTCACCCAAGTAACGGATGCCTGCATGACCTACACGCAAGAGCGTCACGACAATTCCCTGCAAACGATCAAAGGCTACTGCCGTCAGGTGACGACAGCCGAATTGCTTGACGAAATCGGTCGTGGCTAGGTCGGTGAGGCGCCCAGCCGATCCGTTTGACGGCGCGTCTCAGGCGTTACCCACACCCGTTTTCTCGCCAAATTCCGATTTTCCCCTGCGCGTCAGTTCAACCTGTCATTATCCAAAAAATCGCTCAGAAATGTTTGGCGAGCCGCACTCAAAACAGCATGTGAGATCAGAGACAAACCCACACTTTTCGGTAAAACGTCCAAGCATTATCTGCCCTCACCACATGTTTTCCTTGATGCAGCGAATGCCAGTTTCAGAGTGACATAGTAAAAAGGCTACATAAGTGGTCACGGATTTGCCGATACACAAAGTAAATGCCAGGTTGAAACCATTTTTTTGATCGGTATCGGGGCCTTGGGAACAGCGGTAGGGCCACGAGCGTTGTAATTGCGGCTCCAAGTGGTTACATAGGGAACACTAAAGTTCTGGTTTTCTGCAGCCCAGGCGTATCGCCTGCTAGAGTGAACTAAGTTCTTCCATCATGAAAATTCAGCTGTCACGTCCTCTACTTGGATTTGATGTTTGGGAAAGTTGCCGATGTTATCGCGCACGACCACATCGCTTGTGATGTTAGTTGATCCGTTTGTGGTGATCAGACGCACCGATGGCTTGCCAATAAACCACAACGCAACCGTTGATCAAATGAGCTTCCGATAGGCAAGAACTGCGCCTATCGACCATCGCGTCCTGAGAATGGCCTGGGCGCAAGATTAAGATTGCGCAGAAAGACATAAAACAGCGAGGCGGCGCTTTCTCCGCCAGAGGAACTAAAATGACATTTCCAGAATGGACGAAACCAGGCATCTACGGTGCTTTGTGTGGTGCGGTTGCGGTCTCAATCCTTGGCTTTACCTGGGGCGGATGGACAACCAGCGGCAGCGCTCAAGAATTGGCGAAAGACCATGCAAGCGAAGAAGTAACGCTTGCGATGGTGCCGGTCTGCCTGAACAGGTCAACCGCTGACCCCAAGCGCGAAGAAATAATCGAAACACTGCAAGAGGCCTCTGGCTTTAACCGCCGCAAGGCCATGATGGATACAGGTTGGGCAACACTGCCGGGGTCAGATTCGCCAAGCCGCGACCTCGCAGATGCCTGTATCGCGGGGCTTGAGCTGGATGGATCATAAGGCAAAGGCAATGCCGCAACTCCTTCGGACGACTTGGCGCGCAAATCTGTCACTAGGCATTCAGATGAGTGCGGCGCTGATTGGGTTTACACTCTGTGCTTTGCTTTTATTTTCGATGCCTGCATTCTCTCAATCTACATCGCAATCGGTGCCAGAAAATGCCACTGCAACGAGTTACGGTGACGGTTGGAAATGCAACGCCGGGTATAGGTTGAGTGGCGACGTCTGCGCAGCTGTCGTAGTGCCAGAAAATGCCTATCCGACCAACCGTACCTATGGTTTAGGTTGGGAATGTCTTCATGGTTTTCGCGAGAACGATGAAGCGACCTGTGTTGCGGTGATTGTACCCGATGGCGGATTCCTTGATTCATCAGGTGAACGCTGGCATTGCTCGCGCGGTTTTCTCAAAATCGACGATACGTGCCAAGAAATTGTCGTACCCGCAAACGCTTATCTGGCTGATACGACCTATGGACCCGCGTGGGAATGCAAACGTGGGTTCGAAGCATTGGACGACCGTTGCGTCGCCATTGTGGTCCCGGCTAACGCGTATTTGAATTCATCAGGATACGGCCAACCCTGGACATGTGAACGTGGATATTTTGTAAAGGATGGCACGTGCGCGGCCGTCGTGATCCCTGAACATGCCTACTTGGACGATGCAACGTACGGCACGGGATGGAAGTGCGAGCGGGGATACGCGACCTCAGGTGTGAATTGCGAAACAATAGAGCTTCCTGCGAATGCCCATCTTGACAGGTCCGGAAACCGTTGGAACTGCAACAAGAATTTCAAGTCATCTAAAGGTCTGTGCGTTCTCGATAACTGAGCGCGCGGCGCGACTACTTCGACTTTGGTATCCGATGGTGACGACCGTGTTGCCTTGGGTGTCGACCACACAAAGGAAACATCATGAAAACCGACTTTAACGTGGCAAACACGATCCGTCGTCCTGTTAGCGGGGCGCAGGCGCCGCCATTGACCAGCGACGAACCCATAAGATCAACTTCTGCCACTCAGATCATCTTGCCGCCAACTGCGATTGTCTATTGCCAAGGTAACTTTGCCAAGGCGGATGGCAAAACTGCAAATGGCCTCGTTCGCCATTCAGAGGCCTACAGGATCCTGTCTGTCATCGATAGCGATCACGACGGCAAAGACAGCGGGTTGGTTCTTGACGATACTGTAAACCACATTCCGGTCTTCAGAAGTCTGGACGCTGCTGTTGTCCATGAAGCTGTAATCCCGGATACCCTCATTTACGGGATGGCACCATCTACGGGCAGGCTCTCATCGACAGATCGTGACGTTGTTCTCGACGCGATATCACTTAGTATGAACATCGTCAGTGGATTGCATGAATATCTGGGCGATGATCCAGAAATCGCTTCTTTTGCGGCCGAACGCAAAGTCACCATCCGAGATATTCGCAAACCCAAACCCAGCAAGGATATGCGCCTGTTCGATGGAAGTATTGCAGGTGTGAAAGCACTGCGCATAGCTGTTCTTGGGACCGACTGCGCCATCGGAAAGCGGACAACAGCGACTGTTTTAGCCCGTGCCTTGAACGCAAGGGGCATCAAGACTGTCCTTGTTGGTACGGGCCAGACAGGTTTGATGCAGGGTGCAAAATATGGGGTGGCAATGGATGCCGTACCGCCGCAGTTCTGTTGCGGCGAACTTGAAGGCGCGATCGTTGACGCTTCCGAGTCTGAACGACCCGATGTCATATTGATCGAAGGTCAAGGCGCGTTGAGCCATCCGGCATTCTGCACATCCGCCTTTATCCTGCGGGGCAGCCAGCCGGACGCCGTAATCCTCCAGCACGCTCCAAAGCGCGCGCATCGCTGTGACTTTCCCAATATGCCGATGCCCAAGCCTGCAAGTGAGATTGCCCTTATCGAAGCATTTGCTGACACAAAGGTCATTGGTGTCACGCTCAATCATGAGGGGATGTCCGAGGCCGAGGTAACCGACACGATCGCCGCACAGTCACAAATACTCGGGCTGCCGGTAACGGATGTACTCAGCCGGCCGGCTTCGCATTTGCTTGCAATGGTTGTTGCCGCTTATCCTGGGTTACATCACTCGACACCCGTGGCTGCGATATGAGTACCCCTCGCATTGAGGTGCATCTGAGCAAGATACGTCACAATGCGAAGACTGTTGTCGAGCGCCTCAAGACACGCGGCATCGGTGTCACCGGTGTGACCAAGGCAGTGTGCGGGCATCCAGCCATCGCTCAGGCAATGCTCGACGGCGGCGCTGTGGGGCTTGCGGAAGCGCGGCTTAGTAACGTGCGAAGGTTACGCAACGCGGGCATGACATGTCCGATCACATTGATCCGTACACCAACGCTGAGCCAGGTCGATCAGGTCATCCAATACTGTGAGGCGAGCTACAATACAGAAATCCTCGTGATTACCGCTCTGGCCGCCGCCGCGATCCGGAAAGACTGCATTCACGGCATTATCCTGATGGTTGAGATGGGCGATCTGCGCGAAGGGATCATGCCAAAGGACCTCGGCTCGGTTGCACAGCAAGTGGTGGACATGCCCGGCGTTACACTGAAAGGCATCGGAGCGAACTTTGCATGTCTGGGGGGAATTGCCCCGAATGCTGCAGATATGGAGGCCCTATCTGACCTGGCTAATGAAACAGAGGGGCAGTGTGGTCCCTTCCTTCACACGGTATCTGGCGGAAACTCGGCCAACCTTCCTTGGGCCCTCGGCGGACACCCAGCTTGTCGCATCAACGATCTAAGGCTGGGGGAAGCAATACTTCTGGGCGTTGATCCGGTTTCCGGAGATCAAATAGGCGGGATGTATACGGATGCCTTCATACTTATCGCTGAGGTAATTGAAACAGGGTCCAAACCTGCATCTCACCCTCAGAGCATCTGCGATCCGGTATTCAAAAGACTTCACCTCGTCCCGAAAAGCGGACAGAGCACACAAATAATTCTGGCCGTTGGTCAGCAAGATACGGACATTTTGGGGCTTTCGATGCCCCCTGGATACAGGTTTATCGGTGCAACAAGCGATCATCTTGTCGTTGGCACTTACCATTCGACGCAAAGCGTAGGATCGGAAATGAAGTTCCAAATGAACTATAGTGCATTGATGAATGCTATGTCCGCTCCTGACGTTAAGACAAAGCTGCTCCGTGGCAGTCATTCACGACATGCGCATGTCTCTCAAGGATCAGGCAATCACCTGGCATCGATTTGAACACTCAACTGATAAATGCACCGTTGAAAACGGTTAGGAGAATAACCATTGGCAAAGCTGACAAAAAAAACTGTCTTCAATGCACACGTTCCCAAGGCGGAAACACCGATGGACAAAACAACGCGGATCGTTAGAGAAATGGTCAACGAAGAAGCAGAGCAAAGACAGATCAAGAATGCCCGGCTCCGCAAAACTCGGCTCGAAAGGGATGCGAATACATTATCTGAAGCCTGTCCGCCGAAGCCCGTCAAAAAGCGGTGACAGGATTGTCGCCCCTTCTTTTTGCGCGACTGGAATTATCGAAACACGAACAAAGCGGCTAGCGAGCATTGTTTTTCCCATGCATCAATCGCACCCATACTCATTTTACGGATACTGCCATGACAATCTCAGATGAGAGCTCAGAAAAAATTCACTATATCTGCCAGACATATGTGGAAAATAAGCCCGGTCGCGGAGGGCAAGGAAACTTGAAAATTGGTAAGCAATTTGAATATTCCACGGCGGCAGAGGCACAAAACAGAGCAGAAAGGGAAGCGCTATCCGACGATTGCGCTGGCGCTGATGCCTACATGGTCAGTGAGGACCCGAACAGTGGCGAGGTCGGGGCGCCGAGTTTCATCATTAGGCTTGGAAATGTTCCGGAATTTGATGAGTTTTAGATCTTGAGCAGGCTTCAGTTTAACTCTCTAAATTCACATTGATTGCGGCATTAGATCGACAAAAAGTAAATCTATTTGGTGCCAGAAAAACAGACCATTTTGGGCGTGGGTTTTGCCAAGAAACTGCGCCATGAATACCGGAAAAAAGCAGTTTTTAGTGTAGGCGCAGCGAGAAATCCCAAGGTGCAGGTCGGGCTCGTTTGATACTTTCGTGGTATCCAGCGTAAAGGATCGTTCTCTTACTTCGAGCCAGATTTTGACGTGAAGGCCAAAGCGATCTGGCCTTTCATATTGTGCAACAACTCGATTGAGTAGAGGTATTGCGCATCTGGGACATACGTCAGATTTGTTCGACCTTCACGGAATCAAGCGGGTAGAAGGCGACATGGCCTTTGATGTCTAAGGCAGAATGGATCGGGTCTTCATAGCTCCAAGCAGCGTTTTCAGTGACCGAGGATTTGTTGACGATCGAAAAATGCGTGGCTTGGCCCTTGTGTTTGCACTGCGTGACCTTGTCGGTAACGTCCAGAAATGCCATCGCGATATCGGTACGAGGGAAATAGATGACCGGATCAAGATCGCCCTCGAGCAATTCCAGAGCATTTGTGGTTTCACCCAGAATGGCGCCTCCTGAACGGACGCTCCATTTGCCTGGTGTCTTGCGAATGGTGATCTCGGTCATCTTTGCTCTTTCCTCTGGTCCGGTTTCCCGCTTGTCCACTGCCCGGTATATGTAACGATGCGGTGTCAGATCGGTGCGGTTGCGGCATCCAACCACAGTTGGGCGTCATCTCCCAGCCTTGGTCGAACTTTTTCGACAACTTCGCGGTGATATGCGTTCAGCCAGTCGCGTTCGATTGCCGTCAGCATATCGGTCAGAACCAAGCGTCGGTCGATAGGGACATAGGTCAATGTGCGCCATTCCAACATGGGACGTTCCGCGTCACCACTGGACAGTGTAGGGGCAGATTGCACCACCAAAAGGTTTTCAATCCGGATTCCAAAGGCACCTTCGCGGTAATAACCCGGCTCATTCGATAAGATCATGCCCGGCAGCAAGGGCTCATGGCTGGCTTTGGACAGACGCTGAGGGCCCTCATGCACACTCAGATAGGCACCGACGCCGTGCCCGACACCGTGATTAAAGTCCTGACCCGCTGCCCATAGGGGAATACGCGCCACGGATTCGATATCACGTCCAGCCAACCCGGCAGGCCAGCGCAGCATAGACATGGCGATCATGCCTTTCAGCACGCGAGTAAAGCAGGCTTTTTCTTCTTCACCCACATTGCCGATAGCAATGGTCCGGGTGATATCAGTCGTGCCATCCAAATATTGTCCGCCGCTGTCCAGCACCAGGATATGACCGTCTTGCAGCAGGCTGTCGGTTTCCTCGGTCACCCGGTAATGCATGATCGCGCCATTGGGTCCTGTCCCTGCAATCGTATCGAACGAGATATCCTGCAGGGCATTATCCTTGCGCCGGTTCTCCTCAAGCCGAGTGACCACCTGCGTTTCCGTAACATCGCCAGCGGCTTGCGCATCCAGCCAGCACAGCGTTTCGATCACAGCGACAGCATCGCGCAGATGTGCCTCGGCACTGCCTGCGATTTCGGCAGGGTTCTTGCAGGCTTTGGGCAGCGCACAAGGGTCGCCGCCATCGACCATCTGCCCCTCTAGCACATCGGCCACTGCCTGTGGCAGTGTACCAAGATCAACCTGAACCTTACCGTCAAGCGCTGCGACAGCCGTCAAAAACGTGTCCGGCGCATGAACTGTGACTGAATCGGCCATCGCCACGTTCAGCTTTTGGTGCGCCATGAACAGATCCACGCGGCCATCCGCATGCAGTATAGCAAACCCATGCGCCACCGGGTTGTACCCGATATCGGAGCCCCGAATGTTCAACAACCACATGATCGAGTCGGGCAGGGTAATCACCGCTGCGCCACAGCCCGCGTCCTGCAGGGACTGCGCCAGACGCGCGATTTTGCTGTCTGCGCTTTCGCCCGCGAATTCGATCGGGTGCAGCTTTACCGGGTTCATTGGTGGATCGGGTTGATCCCGCCAAACCCGGTCCACCAGATTGTCGCTGCGCACCAGTGTAATATCTCGGCCTTCAAGGTCGGTCTGCGTTTTCGCGATCTGACCCGCCGAATGTAGCCACGGATCAAAGCCAACCCGACCACCCTGCGGGAGTTGTTCCTTTAGCCACGCGGCAAGGCTGACCTCGGGCCATGGAACGGGTGTGTAATCGGCGGCGACCTGCGCTTTGACCTGCGTGCGATAACGTCCGTCAATGAAGACGCCGGCCTTATCTGCCAAAAACACGCAGTACCCGGCCGAACCTGTGAACCCGGTCAGCCAGGCAAGCCGTTCGTCGCGCGGGGCCACATACTCGCCTTGATGCACATCCGCGCGCGGGACCAAGAAACCGTCCAACCCGTCGCGGGCCAATTCGGTCCGCAGATCGGCCAGCCGGGGCGGGCCCTGTTCCGGCCGTGCGGTCACGGCGAAGGACTGAAACATATCATACCTCTATCAGTTTGGAGCGCGCGACGCCATGTTATGGAAAAGGCGATTCAGCCTACTCTCTTCATTCCCATCACCCGCGCTCGTGCGCGCGGATCACTGTCAAACAGAGCGGCCAGTTGCTCGGTCATGGCTCCGGCCAGTTGCTCGACATCCGTGATGGTCACGGCGCGGTCGTAATACCGGGTCACGTCATGGCCGATGCCGATGGCAAGCAATTCCACCATCTTGCGCTTTTCGACCATCCCGATCACATCGCGCAGGTGCTTTTCCAGATAGTTTGCTGGGTTCACGCTGAGCGTTGAATCATCGACCGGCGCCCCGTCCGAGATTACCATCAAAATCTTGCGCTGCTCGCGCCGTGCCGTCATCCGGCGATGCGCCCATTCCAGCGCCTCGCCGTCGATATTTTCCTTCAGCAGACCTTCTTTCATCATCAGCCCCAGATTGGGTCGGGCGCGTCGCCACGGGGCATCCGCGCCTTTGTAGATGATATGGCGCAGATCGTTCAGACGACCGGGCTGCTGTGGGCGGCCATCGTTCAGCCAGGCCTCGCGCGCCAGCCCGCCTTTCCACGCTCGCGTGGTAAAGCCCAGAATCTCGACCTTGACGTTGCAGCGTTCCAGCGTGCGTGCCAGAACATCCGCGCAGATCGCCGCGATCGAAATAGGTCGCCCGCGCATCGAGCCCGAATTATCCAACAGCAGCGTCACCACCGTATCGCGGAACTCAGTATCCTTCTCGACCTTAAAGCTCAGCGGTGTGGTTGGGCTTGCAACAACACGCGCCAGACGGCCCGCGTCCAGAATGCCTTCTTCGCGGTCGAACTCCCAGCTGCGGTTCTGTTGCGCCTGCAACCGGCGCTGCAATTTGTTGGCCAAACGGCTGACGGCACCTTTCAGCGGTTCTAGCTGTTGATCCAGATAGGCCCGAAGGCGTTCCAGCTCAGCGGGCTCCGCCAGATCCTCGGCGGCGATCTCTTCGTCATGGGTGCTCAGGTAGACCTTATAGTCGGGATCAGCATCGGATGCAGGCGGAGGGGCAGGCGGCTCCAGCGGGGCCTCGCCCTCGGGCATCTCGGCCTCTTCTCCCATTTCATCCTCGGCCATCTCATCCATGGAGACTTGGGCCTGAGACTGATCCTGCTGTTCTTCCTGTGACTGCTCAGGGGTCGCATCCGCGTCCTGTTCGTCCTGATCATCCTGACCAGTGCTGTCGGGGTCGGGCTGTTCTTCGGCGTCGTCTTCGGCCTGATCTTCCTGATCTTCGTCCAGCTCATCCGGGTCATCGCCCAGCTGATCGCCATAGCCCAGATCCTTGATCATCTGGCGTGCAAACTTGGCGAATTCGGCCTGGTCCGAAAGCACCTCGTCAAGGTTCTCCAGTACGCCCCCTGCCTGATCTTCGATAAACCCGCGCCACAGGTTCATGACATTGTCAGCCGCAGGCGGCAGGTCGCGACCAGTGGCCAGATGCCGGATCAGATAGCCGGCGGCCACCGAAAGAGGCGCGTCAGCTGGCTGTTTGCATTGATCATACCCACGCCGGATCGCTTCGTGCCCGATCTTGACGTCGATGTTGGACGCAGTGCCTGGCATGTCCCGCGCACCCATCGCTTCGCACCGGGCAACCTCCATCGCCTCGTACAGATCGCGGGCCATGTCACCTGGAGGCGCATAGCGATTATGAGTAGCATCATCGTGATAGCGTCGCTGCAAAGCCAAAGCATCCGCGGTCCCGCGCGCCAACAGAACCTCTTCCCGCGTCATGCGCCGCGAGACCTGAGGCAACCGCATCGACTCACCCGACAGGCCCGACGGGTCGACCGTATAGCTCACCGTAAGTTCCGGATCGTCGGCCATCACTTTGGTGGCTTCGGCCAGAGCTTTCTTGAACGGATCAGCGGGGTTGTCTTTGGGTTTGCTCATCGGTGGCAGGTCCGGTCTTGTTCTACTCGGGCAACCTAGAGCCAATCATAGGTCTTGACCATAGGGTCGGCCTTGTTTTCCGGGTAATCAGCGGCACGCCCGAATTGCAAAAACGCCAGACCTGTAGAAAAGAGGCAACGCCCGGCTTCTGCGTGGCCTGTGATTCTAACTGGGGGTGACTTTTCCGTCAGTACAATGCAAAACGAACGGTACACGAACGCGTGATATAGTTATTTGTTTGGGACGGTTTAATGGGACTCAGAAGACAATTTCGAAAATTGTTCGGGATCAAAAGACAGACCATAGAATTACAGCCCTCGGGCTGGTTAGCCGAGAATGTTTTCTGTCAGTCACCCTCAACGCCGCTGAGTGAGATAGTTCACGTTTTCGATCCCAAATACAAAGATCCTGACCCAATCAACCTAGTGCATATCGTCAATTTCTTTTCTGTCGACGGAGCGATGAATGATGTCCAGCGCGCTACGTTGGATAGCATGGTGACTGCCAAATCAGATCCGTTGGCTGGTGAAGGTGAAACAACTTTGGTGCAGGTTCCGGTGCATGGGGACGAAGATCTGATTCAAGCCCATTACGGCCTGCAAGTTGCGACAAAACTGGAACGCACGGTTCTGGATGTCGGAACGTTTCGAATTCCTCGGCCTTTGCCACTTTTGTTTGATGTTCTGGAAAAGGGTGCATCCGTTGCTAAACCCGGAGATTTTGTAATCTACACTAATGCAGATATTTGTCTTCAGCCCTATTTTTATGGCGCGGTACGTCAGCTTATTGCGGGTGGTTTCGATGCCATCACGATCAATCGTCGGACATTTGGCGATGCGCATGGGTTTTCCCATGACCCCCTGTCTATGGGCGAGGTTGGTATGCAGCATCCGGGTTTCGACTGCTTTGTTTTTTCCAAAGAAGTTTTCGATCAATTTGTTCGCACAGATTCCTGCCTCGGGATGTCTGGGGTCATACAGCCAATGCTATTCAATCTCGCTGCGCACTCGAAACGAATGCTGATGCTCAAGAATGTCAGTCTGACGTTTCATTTCGGCGATGATCGGCCGTGGAAAACCCAGGACTTTGATGATTATGCCATGCATAACTTCACAGAGGCGGCGGATAGTTTAACCAAATTGGCGGAAGACGTCAGTAAACGCGGTCATCTTCGCGAGTTCTGTGACAATCACATTGGAATCTGGAAACTTGACGACGATGGATTGTTGGCTCCAGATGCGGCTCAAGAAGTTGCACAGGCACATTTGGCCAATAATGCATAAAAGCTAACTTTCGTAGCTTTTGATGATGTGGCCCTGCAAGAGCTTCCGAAAGCCTGTGCCACGCACAAGCCCCCGGAAATTCCGTATATTTTGTTATCCCAAGCTGGTGCTTGCAGCGCTTTCCGGGAGTTCCTCGTCAAAACACCGCTGATAGAACTCGGCCACTGTCTGGCGCTCCAGCTCGTCGCATTTGTTCAGAAATGATAGGCGGAAAGCATAGCCGACATTGCGGAAAATCTCGGCGTTTTGGGCCCAGTTGATTACGGTCCGGGGACTCATCACGGTTGAAAGATCACCGTTCATGAAGGCGGTCCGAGTCAGATCGGCAACGGTGACCATCTGAGCGACGATCTTGCGGCCCTCGGCCGTGTTGTAGTGCGGCGCTTTGGACAGAACGATCATCGTTTCTGCGTCATGGCTAAGGTAGTTCAGCGTCGCGACCAGAGACCAGCGGTCCATCTGGGCTTGGTTGATCTGTTGTGTGCCGTGATACAGGCCGGTCGTGTCACCCAGGCCAACAGTATTGGCGGTGGCAAACAGGCGGAAATACTTGTGCGGGGTCAGAATCTCGTTCTGGTCCAGCAGGGTCAGGCTGCCATTGGTTTCCAGAACGCGCTGGATCACAAACATCACGTCTGCGCGCCCGGCATCGTATTCGTCAAAGACGATCGCAACAGGGTTACGCAGAGCCCAGGGCAGAATTCCTTCGTGGAAATCCGTGACCTGTTTGCCATCACGCAGCTTGATCGCATCCTTGCCGATGAGGTCGATCCGGCTGATATGGCTGTCCAGATTGACGCGCACGGCCGGCCAGTTCAGTCGCGCAGCGACCTGCTCGATATGGGTCGATTTACCGGTGCCGTGATAACCCTGAATCATCACGCGGCGGTTATGGGTAAACCCTGCGAGGATTGCCAGCGTCGTATCTGGGTCGAACTTATATGTCGGGTCGATCTCGGGAACCCGTTCTGTCTGTTCGTAAAAGCGTTTGACCTGCATGTCAGAATTGATGCCGAACACATCTCGGACCGAAATCTCTTCTGTTGGTTTTGCGTTTGCGTCAATCGGCCAATCCATGCCTGTCGTCCTTATCCTGATACCGCGGCCCCCGCGCGGGCTTCTGAACCCGTGTGTGGTGCAACATATTGCAGATAAGGGCAAGGGAAAGCGGCCCCCTTGGAAAGGTGAGCAGGTTTTTCTTTCAAACTGGCCCTATTGACGCGCGGGCGATCCTTGGTCGCGACGCGTACCAGGTGCAGGTCAAGCCGCGTTTGTCAACAAAGGCACTGCGGCCTGTTCGGACGCACATGCCGATCCATGTGTCGGAAATGCTGTATGCAGGTAAGTATTCAATAATCCAAATGTTGAAAATGACCTTATCAGACATATGAAAAATGGTCTCATGGGGCTTTTTGCAAGTTGCTCAAGTACACAGCAGATTTCTTTGCTAGTCGCGAGCCAGAACTGTCAGTTGGCAATACCAGACGTCGAGATGGCAGTTTCTGGATTCAGCGTCATCCTAAGGACGTGTAGAAACTAGGCAGGGCAACACTTTCGGCGAACGGGAAAGTGACCTCGGGCAAATGCCACAAGAAATCGTCACAACTTGCGGCTCGTCACGTGCAGATATTGAAATGTGTTGTGGAGGTGGTACACTATTTTGGACTTAGTTTAAGTAAAAGGTTGCCATGGCTTTAGTAATTACCGGTCCAACGAGGATTTTCTTTCCTCCGAACACGGACACATTTTCTGTGGACTACAACTCCAGCAAGCCAGCGTCTTGGTTTGTATCTGTAACAGATGACGGACTTCTTTCCCCTTCAGATTACTCGGTTACGATTTCCAGTGCTGGTTTACTAACAGTGGACCTGCAGCCGGGGGTTATTGTTCCCCCAAATACAACTCTGAGTTTGATCGTCAGAGCCTCCAGCGGGCCTGGAAATGGCAACAATGCCTCGATTGGGGTAACCGTTAGGTTGCCCGCTGGAACGGTGCCGTGTTTCGTGAAAGGGACATTGATTGAAACTGAAAGTGGCTGTCGCGCTGTTGAGGAACTCGCTGTTGGTGACAAAGTGCGTGCTTCCAGTGGTGAACTGCTACGCATCGAGTGGATCGGAGAGAAGACCCTGCAGGCAGAAGCTTTGAAGCGAAACCCCCAGTTACGTCCGGTTTGCATTCAGAAAGGTGCATTCGGAAAAGGACTGCCTGACCGAGATTTGTACGTTTCTCCACAACATAGGATTGTCGTGGAGGGTTGGCGCGCAGAGTTGCTGTTTGGAGAGCCAAAAGTTTTCGCCGCGGCAGTTCATCTCGTTAACGATCATACAATTCGCCAAGTAAATACTTATGATCCCGTTACATACTACCATATTGCTTGCTGTCGCCACGCGATACTGTTGTCGAATGGTTTGCCAACTGAAAGTTTGTTTTTAGGTGAAATGGCGGTGATGTCCTTCGATCGGGAAGATGCCGAGGAACTCCGTGAGCTATTTCCCGAACTGCGAAACGCGGCACCCGCTTTTGAGCAAACGCGCGTACGTTGCCTAAAACGCCCCGAAGTGCTGGCGCTGCAGGGTATGGCCAGCAATTAAAACGCCTATTTAAAGTTCCGGCTGTCTTTGATCTGGTCCCAGGCCCAGACAACCTCTTGCAGCTGCTCTTCCTGCGAGCGGTCGCCGCCGTTCATATCGGGGTGCAACACCTTGATCAGCTTTTTATAGGTCTTTCGGATTTCGGCCTTGGACCAGCTGTCATTGGCTTCCAGAATCTCGATAGCGCGACGTTCGGTTGGGGGCAGGCGGCGGCCGCCTCCGCCTGTAGTGCGCCCTTTGTTCTGGGTACTGTTCGCGCCCAACACCTGGTGTGGGTCTTCGATTCCCAAACGGGCCCAGGCACGTGCCTCGGGATCGCCCATGGGTTTGGTTTCACGCTCCCAGACTTTGTCCTTAGACTGTTGAGCATTCATTTCGGCCTCGGTCGTGCCGTCGAAGAAATTCCATTTCTGGTTATACTCGCGCACATGCTGCTGGCAGAACCAGAAGAAATCATCCAAAACATCCGGTGCTTTCGGGGCCCGAAATTTACCAGGCTCTTCACAGCCCTCATGGTCACAGATTCGCACCGAAGTTTCAGACGCGCCAGACATACCACGCCGTCCACGCGGGTTTTTTTTCTTCGCGCTGGAGACGGACATATCGAATCCAAATGGGTCTGATTTCGTCATGCTATGATCCTTAAGAACGCATCTTCTCGACTCGGAGGCAGCAGTTTAGTCTAAGCAGCCGAAAGTAGAAGAGGGGGGGCGGTAATATTTTTGCCGCTGAGCGTAAAAATGACCGTGACCGAAGAAATGCGAAGCCGCCTGCAATCGGCGTTTGATCCACATGAGCTTGAAATCGTTGACGACAGCGAAAGCCACCGCGGGCATGCCGGATTCCAAGAAGGTGGTGAAAGCCATTTCAACATCCGAATCCGCGCGGCTGCATTCGAGGGGCAATCTCGCGTTGCCCGCCACCGCGCAGTGCACAAAGCGCTTGGAGATATCGTGCCGCGGATCCATGCTTTGGCATTGGATATCGGTGTTTAGGCAGGCTTTTGTAACGCGGCCCGGAACGGTCGCACCCCTGCAGCGAAGACAATTCGCGGGTTTTGCCGTGATCGTTCAGAGATTGGCACAGGGTCGCGGGTTGGATAGGTGAAAGCCGGCCGGTAATTTTTCGGTGTTTTGGTGATTTCGACCGGTTTCTTGCAGTGATTGCAACAAATCAGGAAATTCAGTCTGAATGTGAAAACATTCCATGCATAACAGTTGCTCGAACGCGGGCCCTAATCTACCCTCCATTGACGGGATGTTTTTCAGGTATTTGGTTTTGAGAGTTCTTTTTGTGCAGGCTGGATTTGGGCCTGGGGGGGCAGAGAAAGTAATAGCCATGCTTTCAGGGCATTTTGCCCGGCGCGGTTGTGCTGTTCACGTTACCGGTTTTCAGATGCCGACCGATGGTCCCTATTTCCCGATGCATCTCAATGTTGAACTCAGCGTTGCAGAAAAGGTGACGGGACAGGCGTCACGTATTGCGCATATCCGCTCTGTCATAAAGAAATTTCGACCGGACGTTGTAATCTCATTCCTGACCAAGGTGAATGTTCAGACTCTTCTGGCCAGCGTTGGAACCGGGATTCCCGTTATCATTTCTGAACGCAATAATCCGCTGCGACAGGACGCACATCCCCTTTGGGCACCGCTTCAGGGGATTGCGGGGATAAAGGCAGCAAAGGTTGTCGGGCTGACACATCGGGGATTGGCGGATCTTCCCTTCACTTTGCGCAAGAAGGGGATGGTTATTCCGAACCCGATCCTCCCCTTTGAGCGAGTTGAATCCTCTGGCACGAGGCGGGGTGTGCAACTGGTCGCGGTTGGCCGCCTCGTTCGGCAAAAGGGGTTCGATATGCTGCTGCAGGCGATGCAGCGCATTCATTCCCAAGCTCCAGATACCAGGCTGATTATCTATGGTGAGGGCAGCGAGCGGGAAAATCTGCAGAAACTGCGCGATGATCTGGGGCTACAGTCGGTTGCTCGGCTGCCCGGCAATACGATCGAGGTCGGGGAATGGGCGCAGCGTGCGGACATTCTGGTAGCGACCTCGCGGTTCGAAGGGTTTCACAATGTCGTCGCTGAGGCGGCGGTCAGCGGGATACCGGTCGTGTCTTTCGATTGCGATTACGGTCCGTCAGAGTTCATTCAAAACGGACGGAACGGATATCTGGTTCCCGTCAACGATGTCAGTGGTTTGGAACAGGCAGTGCTGAAGCTGATCCATGAACCCGACCTCAGGGCGCAGATGTCCAAGGTGTCACCTACGCTAAAGGCCGATCTGTCCCCGGATCAGGTCTTTGCCCAATGGGACACGCTAATTCGCGACGTCACGAGCTGAGATTCAAAACGCTACTCCTGACAGCTGTTTTTGACAGATCCGGTTGGGGCAATCAGATTTTTTGACCTTCAGTCTCTGCAGTTTCGTCTTCCGATTTTTCTGTTTCAGCACCTTTCAGCGACAAAGGCGGCTCTTTGGCCTGTTCCGCAATGGGGGCCGGGGCCTGAACGGTATCGGGACCAGGAACAGGTTGAGCAAGAGCAACGCCATCCTTCGTTTCGGTCGGGCCAGGTGTCGGGGCAACAGGCACATCAATTTCACGGCGAAATATCAGCACATTGCGCCAGTTCACGGTGCTGCCAGTCAGGCCGGAGCGTTCCTCGCTGGGCAACAACTCGGCGCGTTGATATTCCCAGCCATCCTGCCCCATCTGGTTTAGCACTTGTTCAATAGAAGCAGCGAAACGTCCCTCGGCTGACTTTTCACCCTTGGTCTTGGCAGACTTTTGGGGGGAAGGGACAACTTTGTATTCGTAGCGGGGCATCGGAATTCCTACCTGTAAGATCCGGGTAATCTAGCAGGTTGATCACAATGGGAAAGTCATCATAGCGCGGCGGGCGAATTCCGGCACATCTGCTGGTGCGGGCCTGGTGCCACAAATGACAAGCGGCGGGACTTTGCGCAAAGGCTAAAGTCCCGCCGCCGAAATCAGTAAAACCGAAAGATCTACGATCCCAGTTTCTTGGCAATCAGCTCGTTGACGGCCTTGGGATTTGCCTTGCCGCCAGTCGCCTTCATTACCTGACCAACGAACCAGCCGGCCAGTTTCGGGTTTACCTTGGCCTTCTCGACCTGTGCCGGATTGGCGGCGATGATCTCGTCCAAAGCGGCCTCGATCGCGCCCGTGTCGGTCACCTGCTTCATACCGCGGTCTTCGACGATCTGCGCCGGATCTCCGCCTTCGGTATAGACGATTTCGAACAGGTCCTTGGCAATCTTGCCCGAGATCGCGTCCGAGGAAATCAGGTCGATGATACCGCCAAGCTGTGCAGGTGAAACCGGCGAGTCTGTGATCTCGTGATCTTCCTTTTTCAGGCGGCCAAACAGTTCGTTAATGACCCAGTTTGCAGCCAGTTTGCCATTGCGACCCTGCGCGACCTCTTCGAAATAGGCAGCCGATTCAACATCAGCAGTCAGCACCGATGCGTCATAGTCCGTCAGTCCGAATGTGCTGATAAAACGCGCTTTTTTATCGTCAGGCAGCTCGGGAAGGTTGGCGGCGATGTCGTCAACCCAGGCCTGCTCGATCTCTAGCGGCAGCAGGTCAGGGTCAGGGAAGTAGCGATAGTCATGCGCTTCTTCCTTGGACCGCATCGAACGCGTCTCGCCCTTGTCCGGGTCATACAGGCGGGTTTCCTGATCGACCTTGCCACCACCTTCGACGATGGCGATCTGGCGGCGGGCCTCGACCTCAATGGCTTGCTGGATGAAGCGCATCGAGTTCATGTTCTTGATCTCACAACGGGTGCCCAGATGCGAGAAATCCTGTGTTTCCTGATACTTTTCATAGGCCCCCGGCAAACAGATCGAGACGTTCACGTCTGCCCGCAAATTGCCGTTCTGCATGTTGCCATCACAGGTGCCCAGATAGCGCAGGATCTGACGCAACTTGGCGATATAGGCGGCGGCCTCTTCCGGGCCGCGAATGTCGGGGCGGCTGACGATCTCCATCAGGCAAACACCGGTTCGGTTCAGGTCGACGAAGGACATATGCGGGTCCATGTCGTGGATTGATTTGCCCGCGTCCTGTTCCATATGGATGCGTTCGATCCGCACCATGCGCGCAGTGCCGTCGCCCATCTCGACCAAAACTTCACCTTCGCCGACAATAGGCTGATAAAGCTGGGAAATCTGATAACCCTGCGGAAGGTCGGGGTAGAAATAATTCTTGCGGTCAAAAGCCGATTTCAGGTTGATATCGGCTTTCAGGCCCAACCCGGTGCGCACGGCCTGTTCGACGCAATATTCGTTGATCACCGGCAGCATCCCCGGCATTGCCGCGTCCACAAAGGCCACGTTCGAGTTCGGCTCGGCCCCGAATTGGGTCGACGCGCCAGAGAACAGCTTGGCATTGGACGAGACCTGCGCATGCACCTCCATCCCGATTACCAGTTCCCAATCGTGCTTGGCCCCGGCAATGGTTTTGGGCTTAGGCATTTCGTATGTCAAGTCGAGCATGGCGCGCCTCATTTCCGCAGAAGTCTAAGCCTGCGTATTAGGCTCGGCGCGCCAAAGGGGCAAGGGGGAATCAGTGTCCGGACAGGTGCAACCCTGTCGGAGTAAAGGTCACATCCATGCCGCTGCGCAGTTCCTCGCGAAACAGGTCGCCGATTGCCCGCAACGCATCGCGGTGCCCGCGGGCTGCAAACCGTTCGGGCGAGTTGATGCGGACCGAGTTATTGAACCCTTGTGCCGCATGGGCCCAGATCAGCGGATGCAGTTCGGTCAGGTGATCACGGATCAGCCAGTTGGCCGCGTCGTGGATCTGAGCGCGCACCGCGTCGGCCTTTTCATTCCCCCCAAGGCCGTTCTGGATGGTTATCGCACAATAGGCAGCCAGCATATTGACCATCTGCTGGTCGGGGCGGTTGCGCAGTATATCGTGCAAACCCTGCAGGAAGTATTCGATATCCAGCCGTGCGCAGGCTTCGTCGTCTAGGGCGATGGCATCAAACTGGACCCAAGTGTAGCCACCGGCGCCCCAAAGGTCATGGGTACGGGCTGCATTGCGCAGGGCCTGAACCTCAAGCTCTTCATAGCTGCCGAACCAGCGTGGCAGCAGATGAGTGCCCATTGCACGCATATGGCGTTGGTTATGCGGGTCCAACGTAATCAACTGTTCATACTGATCAGCCACGCGCAGATTGGACTTGCGCTGACCTGCCAGCAGAGCACAGCCAACAGCCGCAACCAGCGCATTGTTGGGCGCGGCTTCGCGGCATTTTGGCAGGATATCGGCCGCGCGGTCGAAATGGGCGGTGCAGCGAGACCGGTGCAAGGGGGGAAGAACTGCGTTTGTCGCAGTGCCGCGCCACGCCCAGGCCAGGTCAATATGCGCCATAGCCACAACAAGGGCGATCATCGGATCATCCTCATGCGCCCGCATTTCATCCTCAAGCTCAGAAATTCCGCCAAGAAGATCATAGTCTGACAATGCCCGATAATCGGACAGAGCGTGTTCGACCGCCAGCACTACATCGGACCGAGCGCCGAATGCCAGCAAATCCGCGATTGGCATCCCATCGGGCGCAGTTTCGCGCGCGTCATCGGCGGCACGCATCTTTGCAGAAAGGTCTGCCCACCGATCCTGACGGGCCAGATCGCGGCCAAGCTCTATGACGTCCTGACCGATCAGTTCATCGGCCGAGACATTTGCGACGGGGATATTTACCGAACCCTGATCTGGCAGAGCAGCGGCCAGCACTGCATCGGCGGCGTCGAAATCTGACGCAATTTTCAAGGATGGATGTGGAACGCGGGCCTTTTGGGCCATCAGAAACCGGAACATGCTTACACTCGAAACAAAAAAAATCGTAACCTAGCTTTAGAGACTGGCCTCTATTTGGCTCAAATTCAAGCTACAACCGTCTTATTGTCGCTTTGTTCCGGTCAATGCGCCCTGAGACTCGGGATCGTTTCAAAATGGGCCGAAATGATGCCGTTCAACCTTTAGGCCAGCCTCTTTCAGGCGGGACTCGAGTTCCTTATGCGGAGGGGTCGACTCATCAGGCAGGCGAATCCGCTTTTCCGAGGTCAGCACCAGCGACATGCGCACCGAGAAATCCCAGCGTGTATCCAGACGCACATGGTCGATTTCGCTCAATCTTACGCCAGCCTCGCGCCGCCCCGAGAACCACTGCAGCCCATCCTGATCCAGCCGGAGCCCCGAACGGGTGTTTTGTGCAAAGTCCCATAATGCGGGCAGGGTGAACAGGGCCAGCAGGCCAATCAGCCACCAGACGGCATCAAAGGCGATGACCAACACAGCCAGCGCGGAATAGACCGACAGCAGAATGGCGATGACCTGCGGTGACCTGTTATGCCGTGTATAGGAATAGGGGGTCATGCGTTCAGGATGCGCGTCACCATTTCGGTCGTGTCCCGTGAAAGGTCTGGCGTTTCGGCGATGCGGGTCAGCTGGGTGCGGATAAGGGCCTGGCGATCTGCGTCATAGCGCTTCCACGTCTGGAAAGCCGAACACATCCGCGCCGTAGTCTGCGGATTGACCGGATCCAGTTTGATCAGCCAGTCCGCCAGCAGAGAATAACCAGCTCCATCAGCACGGTGGAAACCGGCGTGATTCGTCGCCAATGCCCCCAGAACAGCCCGGAAACGGTTCGGGTTCTTCCAGTTGAAATCCGGATGCCCGGTCAGGTGGCTTACGATATCTGCAGTCTCTGCCGGGGCTGACATCGCCACCTGCAGGCCGAACCATTTGTCCATCACCAGCCGGTCATCTTGCCACCGGTCATAAAACGCGTTCAGTTCCTGTTCCCCTTTGCCCGCACGCAACAGGCAGGACAAAGCCGAAAGCTGAAGGGTCATGTTATCGGCGCGCTGATAATCCTCGGCCGCTTTTGCACCCCCGTCCAACCGTGAGGTCAACGCCAATGCGGCCCCACCCAGAGCCCGCTGGCCGGCTTGTTCTGCGTCCGGGCTAAAGGCTGCTTCGATGCTGGTTTCGCTATGCAGGCGGGGCAGCAGATCCTGAACGTGCTGGGCCGTTACCTGCCGCAGCGTTTCAACAGCGGTCCAAATGGCCATCGGGTCGGGCGTGACACCCTGTTCATGCATCATCGCAGCAAGTTCAGATTGGGACGGCAACCCCAGCATCAAGGCGCGATAAGACGGGTCAAGATCGCTGTCGCGCAATACGGCGAGGATGCCATCGAGATAATCCGTTTCCGGTGCCGCATCCGTCACGATCATCTTGATCAGCGTGTCTTCGGCTAAAGATCGCCCCGCCTGCCAGCGGTTGAACGGGTCGCTGTCATGAGCCAGCAAAAAAGCTCGCTCAGCGCTGCTCTGGTCATGTTCCAGAATCACGGGGGCCGAGAAATCGCGCAGGATTGAGGCCGTGGGTTTGGGCGGATTGGCACCGGACACGCGTTCCGGTCCTTCGCAACCCTGCAAGCGCCAGCCTTCTACTGTGTATTCGAAAGCAAAGCTTTGGGTTTCCTGCGTGAACTCCAGAATGGTTGTGGGCATGGTTTCATCCCCGTTCGCGCCGATCAGCCCGACCGCAACGGGGATAACCTGCGGCAGCTTATCTGACTGTCCGGGGGTCGGGTCGGTGCGCTGTTTCAGCGTCAAGGTGTAGATGCCATCAGTCCATTCTTCGGTCACCGATACGCGCGGGGTGCCAGACTGGCTGTACCAGCGTTTGAACTGGGTCAGGTCGCGACCTGTGGTGTCTTCAAACACCTTGATCCAGTCCTCGATGGTGCAGGCCTGACCGTCATGCCGATCAAAATACAGCTCCAGCGCCTGCGCATAGGCCTCGTCACCTACCAGACGCTTCAGCATGCCGATCACCTCGGCGCCTTTTTCGTAGACCGTCGCGGTGTAGAAGTTGTTGATCTCCTGAAAGCTCTCTGGCCTTACCGGATGTGAAAGCGGGCCGTTATCTTCTGCGAATTGGCGCGCCCGCAGGTCGATGGCATCGTGGATACGTTTGACCGGGGCCGAGCGCATGTCCGAGGTGAACTGCGCATCGCGGTACACCGTCAGACCTTCTTTCAAGCACAGCTGAAACCAGTCGCGGCAGGTGATGCGGTTGCCAGTCCAGTTGTGGAAATACTCATGCGCGATGATCGCCTCGATCCGTTCGAAATTCATATCGGTGGATGTCTCAGGGCTGGCCAGCACGGCGGACGAGTTGAAAATGTTCAGACCCTTGTTTTCCATCGCCCCCATGTTGAAATCATCGACGGCGACGATGTTAAAGACATCCAGGTCGTATTCGCGACCATAGACGTCCTCGTCCCATTTCATCGACTTCTTCAGCGCCTCCATACCGAAGGCGCATTTTCCCTCATCGCCCGGGCGCACCCACAGGTTCAGTTCAACCTCGCGGCCCGATTTGGTTGTGAACTGACCGGGATGTGTAATCAGGTCGCCTGCGACAAGGGCGAACAGATAGGCGGGTTTGGGCCAGGGGTCATTCCATTCGGCCCAGCCATCCCCCTTGCCGGTCGGGTTGCCGTTCGACAGCAGAACCGGCAACGCGCCATTAATGCGTACGGTGAAGATCGACATCACGTCGGGTCGGTCGGGATAGAAGGTGATCTTGCGAAACCCCTCGGCCTCGCATTGGGTGCAATACATGCCGTTCGACATGTAGAGCCCCTCAAGCGCAGTGTTATTGCCTGGGTCGATTTCGACCTCGGCTTCCCAGACAAATGCCGCGTCGGGAACAACCGCCGTCAGGCCGGTCTCTGTGACGTCTGGAGTGATCTCAACCCCGTCAACAGTAGCACGGATCAGTTTCAGTTGCTCACCATGCAGGAAAAACTGACGGTCTAAGGCATCAGGATTGGGCCGGAAGGCGATGCGCGAAGTCACTCGGGTCGCATTTGGGGCCAGATCAAAGGTCAGATGTACGCTGTCCACCAGATAACCAAACGGTGTGTAGTCTTTCAGAAAGATCGTCGTGGGGGCTGCGTCGCGCATCGGTGGCCTCGAATGGGTTGGTATCAGGCGCGACGTTATGGGTTGCTGCGATGGGCTGCAAGCGGTGCAAGTAAGCTTGCTCAATAGGCGATAAGCATCTGTCGATGTCGAAGTGGCCTGACGACCAAAGACCCAAACTGACCAAGACATGTTGCCTATCGGAAATATCCGCCCTAATTGGGGCCTGTATACAACGGCGTACATACGAGGGAATGTGGCATGAGCAGCAGACGGATGCGGAGCGGACTCAAGGTCGACGGGATTCTGACCGAATTCATAGAAGGGCATGCTCTGTCTGGAACAGGCGTTGCGGCTGACACCTTCTGGAACGGGCTTGCGCAGATGGTTCACGAGTTGGGCCCAAAGAACCGTACACTTTTGGCAAAGCGGGCCGATATCCAGGCGCGCGTCGATGCCTGGCATCTGGAAAACAATGGCCAGCCGCATAATGCTGCCGCCTATCAGGATTTCCTGCGCGAGATCGGCTATTTGGTGGCTGAAGGCGGGGATTTTCAGATCGAAACTGACAATGTGGATCCCGAGATCGCGTTGATTCCCGGTCCTCAGCTGGTGGTTCCTATTACCAATGCGCGTTTTGCACTGAACGCTGCGAATGCGCGCTGGGGCAGCTTGTATGACGCGCTTTATGGCACCGACGCGATGGGCGATCTTCCCGTCGGTGGTGGTTATGATGATGCGCGCGGAGCACGCGTGATTGCTTGGGCCAAAGCGTTTCTGGACGATGCCGCCCCGCTGGCCAGCGGATCGTGGGCTGAAATGTCAGAACTGCGCGTTGAAAATGGGGTTCTGGTGCCCGCGCTGGCAGATGCAGCGCAGTTTGTGGGTTTTGGCGGTGCCGCTGAAAACCCGGACTTTGTTCTGCTGAAGAACAACGGTCTGCATGTCAAAGTCGTGATTGACACCTCTAGCACCATTGGCGCCACCGACCCGGCCGGTATTGCTGACGTGCATCTTGAATCGGCGCTGTCGACGATCATGGACTGCGAAGATTCAGTCGCCTGTGTGGATGCCGAGGACAAGGTGGTTGCCTATGGCAACTGGCTGGGCCTGATGAAGGGTGATCTGACCGAAGAGGTCAGCAAAGGCGGCACGACTTTTTCACGCAAACTGGCCGATGACCTGACCTTTACCGCGGCGGACGGTGGCGCTGGTGTTCTTAAGGGCCGGTCGCTGATGCTGGTCCGCAATGTGGGGCACCTGATGACCAACCCCGCCGTTCTGGATGCCGAAGGGCGCGAGATCGGCGAAGGTCTGATGGACGCGCTGTGCACCACTCTCATTGCGATGCACGACCTGCAGCGCGATGGCGGCAACTCGGTCACTGGTTCGGTCTACGTGGTAAAGCCTAAGATGCACGGACCTGAAGAGGTTGCCTTTGCCGTCGAAATTTTCGATATGGTTGAAGACATCCTCGGCCTGCCGCGCAACACCGTAAAGCTCGGTATTATGGATGAAGAGCGCCGCACCTCGGCGAACCTCAAGGAATGTATCCGCGCCGCCAAATCGCGCGTGGCCTTCATCAACACCGGCTTTCTGGACCGGACCGGGGATGAAATCCACACTTCGATGGAGGCAGGACCAATGCTGCCCAAGGGCGACATCAAGAACACGCCGTGGATTGCGTCTTATGAAGATCGCAATGTTGATATCGGTCTGGCATGTGGCTTGAAGGGCAAGGCACAGATTGGCAAAGGCATGTGGGCGATGCCCGACCGTATGGGTGACATGCTGGACGCCAAGATCGGTCACCCGAAATCGGGTGCAACTTGCGCCTGGGTGCCGTCGCCGACTGCCGCGACTCTGCATGCAACACATTATCATAAGGTCAACGTCCTAGAGCGCCAGGACGAATTGGCTGCCGGTGGCGCACGTGGTACGCTGGATGATCTGCTGACCGTGCCTTTGCTGGGCGACCGCAACCTCAGCGATGATGAGATTGCGCGTGAGATCGAAAACAACGCGCAAGGCATCCTGGGCTATGTGGTTCGCTGGGTCGATCAAGGCGTTGGCTGTTCGAAAGTGCCGGACATCAATGATGTTGGCCTGATGGAAGACCGTGCCACCTGCCGGATTTCGTCTCAGGCCTTGGCCAACTGGCTGCATCATGGCACTGTCGATGAGGCGCAAGTCATGGCCGCGATGCGGAAAATGGCCGTAGTGGTCGATCGGCAGAATGATAGCGATCCGGCGTATCGCCCAATGGCTCCCGGTTTCGACGGCATCGCCTTCCAGGCGGCCTGTGATTTGGTTTTCAAAGGCCGTGTTCAGCCTTCGGGTTATACCGAACCTGTCCTGCACGCCCGCCGACTGGAGATGAAAGCCAGCCTTTAACCCAACAGAAATGACTGGATCGAATATGGTAATTTCTTTGCGCAAAGCCCGTACCCTTATCCGCAAAGCCCTTGAAAAAGGGCGCGAGTTGGGGCTGAAACCCCTCTCGGTCATCGTTCTTGATGCTGGTGGCCACGTCATCGCGTTTGAGCGTGAAGACGGTGCTGCCCCTGGTCGTTTTGCGATTGCGCAGGGCAAGGCCTACGGCTCGGTCATGCTGGGGATGGCGGGCACAGCCCAGATGCAACGCGCCGAGGCGCAGGCCTATTTCATGGCCGCCGTAAACGGTGTTTATGGCGGTCAGGTCGTGCCGGTTCCGGGTGGTGTTCTGCTACGTGACCGAAAAGGTGCCGTAATCGGCGCAGTCGGTGTGACCGGCGACACGTCGGATAACGACGCCATCGCTGCCATGGCCGGGATCGAAGCGGCCGGGCTGACTGGCGAAGTTTGACCTTTGGTGAACTCGGAGAGCCGGCAAAGGCTCTCCGATCTTTACGAGGCACAAGCGGCGCGCAAAGCGAATAGGGCCAATTCGGCGGTGGTCCGATCAGGCCCCTTGTTGTGCAGGGGTGAACAGAGACTTGCGCTGACACACAGGCTATGTGCTATTGCGCGCCTGTGACCCTGTCGATACCTTTCCCGGAACGTACGGAAAGAACTAGGAAAGAATAATGGCTCGACCTGTCGTCGGTATCATCGGCAATTCATATTTGATGAACGATCAATATCCGACTCATGCCGGCGGCACGATGAACTCGGACGCCGTGGCCAATGTCTCGGGTTGCTTGCCGATGCTGATCCCTGCCGACCCGCGGTATGTCTGTGTCGAGGAACTGCTTGAGGTCTGTGATGGTTTCCTGCTGACAGGGGGGCGTCCCAATGTTCACCCCGAGGAATATGGCGAACCTGCGACCGACGCGCATGGCGATTTCGACCGGGCGCGCGATGCGATCACGTTACCCTTGGTGCGGGCCTGTGTCGAAAGAGGGCAGCCCTTTTTCGGCATCTGCCGCGGCTTTCAGGAGGTCAACGTGGCCATGGGCGGAACGCTTTATCCAGAAATCCGCGATCTGCCGGGGCGCATGAACCATCGGATGCCCCCCGACGGCACCTTGGAAGAGAAATTTGCCCTACGCCATGTGGTCAACCTGACCGAGGGGGGCGTGTTTCATCGGTTGATGGGCGCTGCCGAGGTGATGACCAACACGCTGCACGGGCAGGGGATCAAAACTGTTGGACATCGCATTGTGATTGACGGCGCTGCACCAGACGGCACGCCCGAGGCGATTTATGTGCAGGACGCGCCCGGTTTCACCCTGTCGGTGCAATGGCACCCGGAATGGGACGCGGTCAATGACCCTGTCTCGCGGCCGCTTTTTGAGGCGTTTGGCGATGCGGCACGCGACTGGTCCGCAGGAGTGCGATCGGGATTGGTTAAACAAACCGCCTGAGTCCCTCCGCCGGCCCTGATTGAAGGGACCGGCGCTTTGCTATCAAACCAGCAGATTGAATTGATTGATCAACGGCAAGCTGCGGGCGCGCTTGCCGGTAAGGTCGAACAGGGCGTTGCCAAGTGCTGGCATCGACGGAGGCGTGCCCGGTTCACCCACACCACCCAGATGGCGATTGGTTTCCAGAATACGAACCTCGGTCACCGGGGCGTTATGCATCCGCAGCGCGTCATAGTCGGGGAAGTTATATTGCTCGACCTCACCGTCGGCGAAGGTGATCTCGCCCATCACGGCTGCTGACAGGCCATAGATCATGCCACCGAACATCTGCGCCTCGACCGTTCCGGGATCCAGCGCCAGACCCACATCGCAGGCGATCCACGCCTTTGCGATGCGAATGGTGCCGTCCTCATCGACCACTTCGACCACCTGCGCCACAGGCGTGCCAAAGCTGTAGGTCATTGCCACGCCACGACCAACACCGGCGGGCGTTTCACCCGTCCAGCCTGACATTTCCTTGACGGCTTGCAGGACAGCTGCCGACGGTGCGTGCTCGGTTTGGGCCAGCTCAAGACGGAACTCCAGCGGGTCACGACCGGCGGCCAGGGCCAGCTCGTCCATGAATGTCTCGTGGAAGAACCCGTTATGGCTATTGCCGACCGAACGCCAGAACCCGACAGGTACATGCAGATCGGCGATGTGGCCGCTGACGCGGTAGTTCGGCACGGCATAGGGCTGGTTAAAAAGACCTTCGACCAGGACCTTGTCGGGGCCAGCGCCGGGCAGGCCCGATATGCGTTCCACGGCCTGCTGTGTGCAGGATTGCGATGCAACCTTGGCGTCGATCAGAACTGCCTTGCCGTCTTTGACCGCGCCGCGCATCCGCGCCAGCGCGCCGGGGCGGTAGAAATCGTGGCGCATGTCCTCTTCACGGCTCCAGGTGGTCTGGACCGGAGTATTGGGCATGGCTATGGCGACTTTGGTTGCGATTTCGATGAAATCCAGCTCTCCGCGACGACCAAATCCGCCCCCAAGATAGGTGGTGTGAATCTCGACCGCTTCTTTATCCAAATTCGCCGTGTTTGCAGCGCGGGTCAGAAGGAAGGTCGGCGCCTGGTTGCCACACCACAGCTCGAGCCTGGAACCGGTGAACAGCGCGGTGGCGTTCATCGGTTCCATCGTGGAATGTGCCAGATAGGGTACCTGATATTCAGCGGTAATTTCGGTGGCCCCGTCGGGCAGGGTGTCTACATCCCCATCATCGCGCATGGTCGAATTTGGCGAGTCGTCAAACGCCTCGGCAATCTTGGCGAAAATACCGTCGGTATCCGGCGGGTAGGGGGCGTCGGCCCAATCGACCTCTATGGCCTCAACCGCTTGAATGGCCAGCCAGGTGTTATTGGCAATAATCGCTACGCCGTTGCCCAGATCGACCACCTTCTCTACGCCGGGCATGGATTCCGCAGCGCTGGCGTCAAAGCCGTTCATCGCACCGCCTAGTTTCGGGTTCATCCGAACCGAGGCGAATTTCAGACCCTCGGGGCGCACGTCGATGCCGAACTCAGCCGTGCCCGTGGATTTTCCAACCATGTCGACTCGTGGCAGGTTCTGTCCCAGCAAACGCCAATCTGAGGGATCGCGCAGCTCGACCTGCATGGGCTCGATCTGTCCGGCGGCCTCAGCCAGTTCGGTATAGGGAATGCGCGTCCCGTCCGGCGCGATCACGGCGCCGTTTTCGGTCTTCAACTGGTCACGCTCCACGCCCAGACGATCAGCAGCGGCTTGTTTCAGTGTTTCGCGGGCGGTGGCCCCTGCCTCGCGCATACGTTCGAACCCGTCGCGCATCGAGGTCGATCCGCCGGTGACCTGCAGGCTGACAACCTTGCCCAGAACGCCTAGCGATTGTGCGAGATTGTGCTGGAAGTTCGAGATGTCATATCCCTTGTTCGGCAGGCTCTCACCCAAAATGGCCGAGTTGTAATAGGCGGCTGCCGCAGGCCCGTGAAGGACCCGGATATCGTCCAATTCGACGTCCAGCTCTTCGGCAATCAGGGCTACCCAAGTGGTCATTACGCCCTGTCCCATCTCGGCACGTGGCGCGAACAGGGTTACGCCCTGCTGATCAATCAGGATGAACGGGCTAAGCGCGGTTTCCCCATCGCCAGGCTTCAGCGGGTTGGCTGCCGGGCGGCTGACATAATAGGCGCCAAACGCGACGCCGCCAACAATGGCGGCTGAGCCGATAAGAAACGTGCGGCGAAGAATTTTTCCTACGGAGGCCATCGCTTATGCCTCCTTCAGTCTGGAGGCTGCGTCATGGATCGCGGCACGGATACGGGGATAGGTGCCGCAGCGGCACAGATTGCCCTGCATCGCATCGTCTATGTCCTGATCCGTGGGGCTGGGGTTCTCGGCCAATAGCGCGGCGGCTTGCATGACCTGACCCGATTGGCAATAACCGCATTGCGCAACCTGATGGTCAATCCAGGCCTGCTGTATCTTGGCCATCGCGTCCGGGCTGCCCAGACCTTCGATTGTGGTGACGTCACCCCAGACATCGGACAAGGCAACCTGGCAAGAGCGCACGGCTTCTCCGTCTATATGAACGGTACAGGCGCCGCATGCCGCAACCCCGCAGCCAAACTTGGTGCCGGTCAGTCCGATCTCGTCGCGCAGAACCCATAAAAGGGGGACATCCTCGGGTAGATCGACCTCATATGACGTCCCATTTATCTTTAAGCTGGCCGTCATAGCTGCGTCTCCCTCTTGGCATTTAGTGACGTTCTGACATAAATGGGTGTGAGTGTCAGAGTGTCAACTGACAAATTGAGCGAAAAGTGTCAAAAGGTTCAGATGAGAGATTTCGTGCTAGACGCAAAGTGCCTTGCCATACTGGATTCGGCGCGTAAGGCATTCGCGGCTTACGGATTTAAAAAGACGTCGATGGATGAAATCGCAAAGGGCGTGGGGATCTCGCGCCCGGCATTGTATCTGTATTTCGACAACAAAGAGGCGATCCTGCGCAGACTCACCGAGTTGCACTATGAGGAGAAGATCGAAGCCGTTACGAAAGCCCTTCATGCAGACGGCTCGGTTTCGCAGATCATCGGCCAGGCAATCCACGTGCAGACCGATGGTATGGCTCAGATCATGTCCTCTCCACACGGGATGGAACTGTTGGATGCAGGAAAGTCGCTGGCCTCGGATATCATCACGCAGGGCGAGGCCCGGCTGCAATCTTTATATACCGGGTGGCTACAGAAAGAAGCGTCGAATGATCGTGTCCGTTTGTTTGATGGCGCAAGAGAGACTGCGGAGACCATTGCCTCTGCGCTGCGGGGAAACAAAATCAGCGCGACGGATTTTCAAGAATTTGACCGGATGAACTCGAACCTTGCCGCCATGATTGGTGCAGCGTTGGAAATCAGGTAACCCGCTGTCTGACTTTGTATTCCGGTGCGTCCCATAACCGGTTGGTCATGATGTCGGCCAGAATGTCCACCGCGCCGTTTACATCCTGCTCGTCGATATAAAGCGGGGTGAACCCAAAGCGCATGATGTCCGGAGCGCGGAAATCACCGATCACGCCGCGCGCGATCAAGGCCTGCATTGCGGCATAGCCATCGGCGAAACGGAATGAAACCTGACTGCCACGCTGCGCAGGGTCGCGGGGGCTGGCCAGTTTCAGGTCAGGGCAGGTGGCCTCGACGCCCGAAATAAACAGCTCGGTCAGTTCGATTGACTTGGCGCGCACGTCCATGATGTTGGCCATGTCCCAGATGTCCATCGCCGCAGACAGCGCGGTCATCTGGATGATCGGAGGTGTGCCGACACGCATCCGCTCGATACCCTGTCCGGGGCGGTAATCCAGATCGAACGTGAACGGGGCTTCATGGCCCAGCCACCCGGATAATGCAGGGCGCACGCGATCCGCATGGCGGGGCGCCACATAGATGAACGCCGGCGCGCCGGGGCCTCCGTTCAGATACTTATAGCTGCAGCCAACGGCAAAATCCGCTTTGCAACTGGACAGCTCAACCGGGATCGCCCCTGCGGAATGGGCCAAATCCCAAACGGTTATTGTGCCGTTCGCATGGGCCTGTTCCGTCAGTGCCTCCATGTCATGGATCCGGCCAGACCGGTAATCGACCTCGGTCAGCATCAGAACCGCGACGTCTTTGGTGATGTTTTCGGCAACATCCTCGGGTGCGACCACCCGTAATTCGTATTCCGATCCGAGTGAACGCAGCAGACCGTCGACCATATAAAGGTCCGAAGGGAAATTGCCGTTATCAGACAGCACAACCTTGCGGTCGGGGCAAAGCTCCAGCGCCGAGGCAACAGCCTGATAGACCTTGATCGACAGGGTATCGCCGGTCACGATGGTACCCGGTTCCGCACCGATCAACCGTCCGATACGGTCGCCAAGCCCGGTCGGAAGCCCCATCCACCCGGCCTTGTTCCAACCGGTGATCAGCATTTGACCCCATTCGTGTGTCATCATTCCACTCACCCGCTCGGCGGCAGCACGTGGCAATGGGCCAAGCGAGTTGCCGTCCAGATAGATGGTTCCATTCGGCAGATCGAACATGGCTTTGGTTGCAGCGAAATCAGTCATGGAGGTCCTGTGCAGAATTCTGACAAATGTCTGACTAAAGGGCTATCTGATCAGTTCTGCCGTGTCTACGCGTTCGGCCGAAAATGCACAGATGCGACCAACTGTGGTTTTGCTTTCGTGGATGCAAAGCGGTACATACCCCGACAAATGCGACATCCATACCGCAGGATCAAAGGAACAAGCATGAAGCGCAAACTCGACATTCCGCCCGCTTGGTTGGTGGCCTTTGCTGTTCTCGCCTGGATGCAGGCGAACTATGCGTCCTTCGGTCTGTCGCTGGCCAGCGGGTTTACCGACCTGCTCAGCGGCCTTCTGATCGGGGGCGGCGTCGTTCTTGTCGTGCTGGCGATTGCCGAGTTTCGTCGGCATCGAACAACCGTCCTGCCGCATGAAACTCCATCGAGTCTGGTTCAAACAGGTATCTTCAAGCGCAGCCGCAATCCGATCTACGTTGGCGATGTACTTATTCTGGCCGGCTTGATTCTGCGTTTCGACGCGGTGCTGTCCTTGGTGTTGATGCCTGTTTTTGTCTGGATTTTGGAACGCAGGTTTATTGTGCCGGAAGAAAACCGTATGCGCCGTGCCTTTCGCACGGATTTCGCCAGATATGAAAGGCAAACCCGCCGCTGGATCTGATGTGGACGGGATTTTACACGACGTAACAATGCTGCGCTTGCGAAATAATCTTGCGCAGTTAAAACTGGTTCTTCAGATAGAATGCCAACTATCCTTGCGAACTGACCGAAAATTAGGGGGACGCGCCGTTGAAGATTGGAACGCCAAAGGAAACATTTGACGGTGAGAACCGGGTCGCGATGACTCCGGATTCAGCCCGTCAACTGCAAAAGCTCGGGTATGAGTGCCTGATCGAGAAAGGGGCCGGCGCTGCGGCCGGGTTCTCGGACGCCACATATAAAGAGGCGGGTGTCGAGGTTATCGGAACCGCGGCGGCGCTGTGGAAAGCCGCCGACATCGTCGCCAAGGTACGTCAGCCAAATGAAACCGAGCTGAAGCGTCTTGCTAAGGGCAAGACATTGATCTCGTTCTTCAACCCCGCAGGGAATGAAAAGGGCATGGAGGCCGCCAAGTCCAAGGGCGCCAACGTGATCGCCATGGAAATGGTGCCGCGTATCAGTCGTGCCCAGAAGATGGACGCTCTGTCGTCGATGGCCAACATAGCGGGCTACCGCGCGGTGATCGAAGCGGGTAACAACTTTGGCCGGTTCTTCACCGGTCAGGTGACGGCTGCTGGTAAAGTACCGCCTGCCAAGGTTCTGATCGTAGGTGCCGGTGTGGCCGGTCTGGCCGCCATTGGCACCTCGACCTCTCTGGGTGCGATCACCTATGCGTTCGACGTACGCCCCGAAGTGGCGGAGCAGGTTGAATCCATGGGCGCCGAATTCGTCTATCTGAACTTCGAAGAAGACCAGCAGGACGGCGCGGCAACCGGCGGTTACGCGAGTGTTCAGTCCGATGAATTCCGCGAGGCACAGCTGGCCAAGTTCCGCGAACTTGCTCCGGAAATGGACATCGTGATCACCACCGCGTTGATCCCCAACCGCGAAGCGCCCGAGCTTTGGACCAAGGACATGGTCGAAGCGATGAAACCGGGTTCGGTGATCGTGGACCTTGCGGCGGAAAAAGGCGGCAACTGCAAGCTGACCGTTGCTGACGAGAAGATCGTGACCGATAATGGCGTGACCATCATCGGCTATACCGATTTCCCAAGCCGGATGGCGGCACAGTCTTCGTCGCTTTACGCAACCAACATCCGTCACATGATGACAGACCTGACGCCTGAAAAGGACGGTCAGATCAACCATGACATGGAAGACGACGTGATCCGCGGCGCAACCGTGACGCATGAAGGTGAAATCACCTTCCCGCCACCGCCGCCGAAAGTTCAGGCGATTGCCGCTCAGAAAAAGCCTGAGGTCAGGGAGCTGACCCCGGAGGAGAAAAAGGCGCAGGAAGTTGCGGCCTTCAAGGCGCAAACCAAACAGCAGTTCACCTTGCTGGGTATCGGCGGTGCGCTAATGCTGTTGATCGGTCTGATTGCTCCGGCCAGCTTCATGCAGCACTTCATCGTCTTTGTGCTGGCGATCTTCGTGGGATTCCAGGTGATCTGGGGCGTCGCGCACAGCCTGCACACACCGCTTATGGCGATTACCAACGCGATCTCGTCGATCATCATCGTTGGCGCAGTGATGCAGATCGGATCCGGGTCGTTCCTGGTTATTCTGCTGGCGGCTCTGTCCGTTTTCATGGCCGGGATCAACATCTTCGGTGGCTTCCTCGTAACTCGGCGCATGCTTGCCATGTTCCAGAAATCTTAAGGAGGCCGGGCACATGGATTATGGCTTCACCACTGCCGCCTACGTTGTTGCGGCTGTTCTGTTCATCCTCTCGCTTGGCGGCCTGTCGAACCAGGAAAGCGCCAAGCGCGCTGTCTGGTATGGCATCGTCGGTATGGCGCTGGCGGTTTTCGCTACGCTGGTCGGCCCCGGTTCGGGCTTGTGGCTGCTGTCATTGCTGCTGATCATAGGTGGTGGTCTGATCGGTCAATATGTGGCGCAGCGCGTCCAGATGACCGAGATGCCACAGCTTGTGGCTGCGATGCATTCGCTGGTTGGTTTGGCGGCTGTGTTCGTGGGTTTCAACGCGCATTTTGAAATCAAGAATGTCGCCGAAGTTTTTGCGGTTGTTGATGCCGCCAAAGACGTCGACCTTTCCGACCTGGGCGCGTTTGCCAAGCTGATCGCCAAGAAGACAGCGGCAGAGCTGGCAATCCTGCACGTGGAACTGTTCCTGGGCATCTTCATCGGCGCGATCACCTTTACCGGTTCGGTCGTGGCTTATGGCAAGCTGGCTGGCAAGGTTACATCGACGGCAACCAAACTGCCCGGTGGTCACGCGCTGAATGCGTCTGCGGCGGGGCTCTCGCTGATCTGTCTGGTTTGGTACACGTCCACGGGCGGATTCCTGCCCCTGTTCCTGATGACGCTGGCCGCCTTGTTTATTGGTTATCACCTGATCATGGGCATCGGCGGTGCCGACATGCCGGTGGTTGTGTCGATGCTGAACAGCTATTCAGGCTGGGCGGCTGCGGCCATCGGCTTTTCGCTGGGCAACGACCTGCTGATCGTGGTCGGTGCGCTGGTGGGCTCGTCCGGTGCGATCCTCTCCTACATCATGTGTAAGGCGATGAACCGGCACTTTGTCAGTGTGATCCTGGGTGGCTTTGGTGGTCCGCAAGGTGAGCAGATGGCTGTCGAAGGCGAGCAGATTGCAATCGAGGCCGACGGTGTTGCCGCAGCCCTGAATGACGCCGACAGCGTGGTGATCATTCCGGGCTATGGCATGGCCGTGGCGCAGGCACAGCAATCGGTGTCCGAACTGGTTCGCAAGCTGCGGGCGCAGGGCAAGAATGTGCGCTTTGCGATCCACCCGGTTGCCGGTCGTTTGCCGGGCCACATGAACGTTCTGCTGGCCGAGGCCAAGGTGCCGTATGACATCGTTCTGGAAATGGATGAGATCAACGACGACTTCCCGGATACGGATGTTGCCATTGTGATCGGCTCCAACGACATCGTGAACCCTGCGGCGCAAGAAGATCCCAACAGCCCCATTGCCGGCATGCCGGTTCTGGAATGCTGGAAGGCCAAGCAGGTGTTTGTATCCAAGCGTGGTCAGGGCACCGGCTATTCGGGCATCGAAAACCCGCTGTTCTTCAAAGAGAACACCCGCATGTTCTATGGCGACGCGAAACAATCGCTGGACAAGCTGCTGCCAATGATCGATTGATCTAAAGCCTTAACCAAAATGCAAAGGGCGCCTTCGGGCGCCCTTTTCTTGTTTGTCATGTTGGGGGCTTTGCCTCCAAGCCCCCAATATTTTTTTGGCCAGATGAGGCGGGCAGAATGTGGTATCCTTGGGCTATTATAGAGAGACAAGGAGGTGCCCCATGGAAAAGGTCAACGGCATAGGTGGCATGTTTTTTCGCGCCAGAGATCCGGAAGCGTTGCGGGATTGGTACGAGACCCATCTTGGCGTTCATCATTACGATCCCGTCCCCTGGAAACAGCGCGAAGGCTATACGGTCTTTGCCCCGTTTGCGCAGGACACCGATTATTTTGGCCGCGCCGAGCAGCAGTGGATGATCAATTTTCGGGTTGATGATCTGTCTGCCATGACGACCCAGTTGCAAGCCGCAGGCATTGCCGTCGAGACCAATCCTGAATGGGATAGCGAGGTTGGAAAATTCGCACGTATTCACGACCCTGAGGGCAACCCAATCGAACTGTGGCAGCCAAATCAATGACATAAGGGGTTTGTATACCGTAGTATCCATGTAAGCTATTGAAATAAAAAGATAATTGATGTATTTTTGAACTGTCGTATAGTGCGCCGGACAACGCCGGAGCATTCAATGACGCCGATCGACGATCATCCATTGCGCTATTCGCTGGCCAACGAGCTGCATGCGCGCCCGTTTCCCGTGGCCTCGACGCCATGCACCGTTGCGTTTTTGGCCATCAAGAAACCCGTGGCGGCGGTTGCGCGGGACCGGAGCGAAGACATTGCCCATCTGGTCAATCTTCTGGACCGTCACGGTGCGCAGCACCCGCAGCCGGACGCGACGCATTACGCTGGTCAGATCGGGCGTCACTGGCTCAAGTGGGAGCAGCACACGGAATTTGTGACCTATACGGCGATCACCCGGAATGTCAGTGACCGGGCCTTCAACCCCGCTGATTTTGAGGCTTTCCCACCTGATTGGCTGATGGCCAGCCCGGGCCAGAGGATAACCTCGGCCATGGTTCGGGTGACCGAAAGACCAGATGATGAGGCGGTAAAAGCCGCGCTGGCCGAATGGTTCGAACCCGAAAGCCTTGCGGTTGCGCGCGTGCTGGATGATGCTGCGATTTGTGCCAGTGACTTTCGGATTGATCCGGCTGGGCATATGCGGTTCGCGCTCTTCGTGACCAAGGGAACAGGACAGCGCCGAACCGGACGCATCATCCAGCGCCTGTGCGAGATCGAAACCTACAAGGCCATGTCCATGTTGGGCTTTGCTCGCATCAAGCAACTGATGCCGAAAATCGGAGAGCTGGATGGAAAGCTGACCCGGCTTATGGGGCAGATGACAGATAACTCGGCGCATCCTGACGAACTACTGCCGGATCTGCTGTCTACATCCATCGAATTGGAAACGCTTTCTGCCCGATGCGCATTTCGCTTTGGGGCTACCGGGGCCTATGAAGCCATCGTGAACCAACGGATCGAAGTATTGCGCGAGGAAAGGTTCGAGGGCCGTCAGTCCTTTGCCGATTTCATGATGCGCAGGTATGAGCCCGCAATTCGTACTGTTAAAGCCACGGAAAGTCGGCTGCAGACCTTGTCCGACCGGGCGATCCGGGGGGGTGAGTTGCTGCGGACCCGGGTAGATGTGGAACGCAGCGCCCAGAATCAGGCATTGCTGGAAAGTATGGACCGCCGTGCTGATCTGGCCCTGAGGTTGCAGCACACAGTCGAGGGGCTTTCCGTGGTGGCGATTAGCTATTATGCGGTCTCACTGGCCAGCTATCTGTTGTACCCGTTGACCGCCACCGGGATCAGCAAGGGGATGCTGACCGCGGCGGCAACCTTGCCGGTTGTCCTGTGTGTCTGGCTGGGTATCAGGCATATACGAAAGCGGTTGGCCTAATCCGCGTTTGCTAAAACTTCCCTAGGCTGTAGAACTGACAGGGGCGGGCGCGGAGCAAAGGAAAATACGTGATCGGAATTATGGCCGCTTGGCGGGCCGTGGCGGCCATGTTCATTTTGAACGGCGCTTTGTTCGGGCTCTGGGCCTCGCGTATTCCCGCAGTCAGGGATCACCTGGACCTATCGCACGAAGCGCTTGGCTATGGCTTGCTGTTCATGGCGGCTGGGGCTGTGTGTTCGTTCCCGGTTACCGGACGTCTGACAGATCGGTTCGGGGCTGTGGTGATCACACGGATCATCGCCATTCTTTATACCGCATCCCTTATCTTGCTGGCCTTTGCCGGAAGCTTTTGGGCATTGGCGTTTTTCCTGTTCGTATTCGGGGCCTTCCACGGCTCAATGGATGTGGCGATGAACGCCTGGGCAGCAGAGGTTGAGCGCGCTTATGACAGGCCCGTTATGTCGTCTTTTCACGCGATGTGGAGCCTGGGGGCCGGTCTGGGAGCGCTGAGCGGATTTGGTGCGATACAGATGGGCCTGACGGTGACACAGCACTTTTTGCTGGCCGGTGGCATCGTAGTTGGGCTGACACTGGCTCTGTCCCGTGTGCAGTGGAATTCACGCCGCGTTGCGCCCTCGGGCGGGGCGATATTTGCACTTCCGTCGGGTGCGTTGATACTTGTCGGGTTTATTGCCCTGTGCGGGGCATTGGGTGAAGGTGCCGTCGCGGACTGGAGCGCGATTTTCCTGCGGGATGTGACCGGTGCACCCGAAAGCGTCGCGGCGCTGGGATATGCCGTCTTTTCGGTGACAATGGTCGCGTTCCGTCTGGTGGGTGGTGTCGTGATCGCGCGGTTCGGACCAACCGCGACGGCCCGTTTCGGAGGGGTATGCGCCGCTTTGGGGGTGCTGGCTGTGGTATCGGCCTATGATGCCGGGATTGCTCTGGTTGGGTTTGGACTGATGGGGCTTGGATATGCAGTGATCATGCCGCTTGCGTTCAGCAGGGCGGCAAATGATCCGCATGTCCCGCCTGGTCAAGCCATCGCCAGCGTGGCCACATTAGGGTATGGCGGGTTGTTGATTGGCCCGCCCCTTATTGGGTTTCTGGCAGAGATGCTTACATTGCGTCTTGCATTCATGGCCTTGCTGCCGCTGGCTGTTTTCATTGTCCTGTTGTCAGGCGCGTTGCGTCCCGGTGACAGCGACGAACGATGATTTTGGGAGATACACATGCCGATCAAAAACCGCTTCGCAGAACTGCAGAGTGAAATCACGGAATGGCGGCGTGATATCCACCAAAATCCAGAGATCCTGTTTGAAACCCATCGCACCAGTGCGCTGGTGGCGGAAAAGCTGAAAGAGTTCGGCTGCGATGAGGTGGTCACCGGAATTGGCCGAACGGGCGTGGTGGGTGTGATCAAGGGCAAGGCGGACACGGGCGGCAAGGTTATCGGTTTGCGTGCCGATATGGATGCGCTGCCGATCCATGAGGCGACCGGATTGGACTATGCCTCGAATACCGATGGGGCGATGCACGCCTGCGGCCATGATGGTCATACTGCGATGTTGTTGGGGGCGGCGAAATACCTTTCGGAAACGCGGAATTTTGACGGGACAGTGGTGGTCATTTTCCAACCTGCCGAAGAAGGCGGCGGCGGTGGTCGTGAGATGTGTGAAGACGGGATGATGGATCGCTGGGGCATTCAGGAAGTATACGGAATGCACAACTGGCCCGGACGTCCGGTGGGCAGTTTCGCCATCCGTCCCGGCGCGTTTTTCGCGGCAACCGATCAGTTCGACATTGTGTTCGAGGGCAAGGGCGGTCACGCAGCCAAACCCCACGAAACCGTGGACACAACCGTTATGGCGGCGCAGGCGGTTCTGGCATTGCAGACCATCGCTTCCCGGAATGCCGATCCGGTGGATCAGGTGGTTGTGTCGGTGACTTCGTTTGAGACCTCTTCAACCGCATTCAACGTGATCCCTCAGACTGTAAAGCTGCGCGGTACGGTCCGTACAATGAGCCGGGACATGCGGGATATGGCCGAAAAGCGCGTGACCGAGATCTGCACCGGAGTGGCCGCCACATTTGGAGGAGCGGTTGAGGTGACCTATTACCGGGGCTACCCGGTGATGGTGAACAGTGATGATCAAACCGATTTCGCAGCGCGGGTGGCGCGGTCCGTCTCGGGCGATTGTGACCAGGCCCCGCTAATCATGGGCGGCGAGGATTTCGCCTTTATGCTCGAAGAACGCCCCGGCGCTTATATTCTGGTGGGTAATGGGGACACCGCAGCAGTTCACCATCCCGAATATAACTTCAACGATGAAGCCATCCCCGCGGGATGCAGCTGGTGGGCCGAAATCGTGGAGCAAAGGATGCCAGCGGCTTGACCCCAAGGGGTAGGCACCTGCGCTGCCCCTAATGCCCTTAGCCAGATGAAGGTTTGGTCTCCAGTTTCAACCGGGCGCACAGTGTCTCGACAATGGAATCGAGCGCGGATTTCTGCGTGTTGACGCAGGATTTCGCGGCAGCGCGCGCTGCATTCAGCGCGGCCTGATCGGTGAGCCAAATCGTGACCGCGTTTGTCAGGTCTTGCGCAGAGTTCACCTCAATCGCGCCACCGGTTTCGATGAGCGGCGCGAAGGTTTCGGCAAAGTTGAAGTATCCGGGACCGGTTATTACCGCCGCCCCAGCCTGCGCGGGTTCGAACGGGTTATGGCCGCCGATCTCGTGCAGCGAACCGCCCAGAAATACGATTGGGCACAGCGCATACCACGTGCCCGTCTCGCCCAGTGTGTCGGCAACATAGACCTGTGTTTCAGTTTCGATCCGCCCCTCCGATGTTCGGAAAACTGCGGATTGACCGGCCTGTTTCAACAGCGCGGCCACATCCTGTCTGCGTTCGGGGTGGCGCGGGATCAACAACAGCAGCAGGTCGGGCCAGCGTTCCAGCAATTTTGCATGGGCAGCCAGAACGATTTCTTCTTCTCCGGCATGGGTCGAGCTGGCGATCCACACAGGACGCCCTGCAATCTGGGTCTGAATATCTTCCAACACAGAATTATCGACCGGAAGCGGATCGGACATCGCTTTGAGGTTGGTTCCCGGTTGCACGCGGTCCGCCACAGCCCCCATGTCCACCAGATTAGCGGCGGTTTTGCCATTCTGGGTCAGGAACAGGCTGAAATTGTCCAAAATGAATCGTGCGGTTTGTGGACGTTTTTTCCAACTTTCGACGGATTTATCTGAAAGGCGCGCATTCAACAGGGCCAGAGGGATTCCCCGTCCAGCCGCGTCAACGATCAGGCGTGGCCAGATTTCGCTTTCGACAAATACTCCGGCTTCGGGGCGCCAGTGATCCAGAAATCGCCGGACCGGCCCTGCGGTGTCCAGCGGCGGATACTGGTGTCGCGTACGGGGTGGCATCCGTTTTTCGATCAGCGCCGCCGAAGTTGGGGTGCCCGAGGTAACCAGGAACTGGGCATCCGGCAGGCGTTCACCCAGCCGTTTGATCAGGCTGATGACCGACAGGGTTTCTCCCACACTTGCAGCGTGGAACCAGATCAATCGGCCCTTGGGGCGTGGTAGGCTGGCATGGCCGAGCCTTTCATCCTGGCGAATTGTCGGGACATCTGCCGCCAGGAGTTTCTTGCGCACGGTGCGCCAAGCCAAAGGTGCAGCAACGGCGGTCAGGCTGCAATACAAACGGTAAAGCAGCGTCGGCTGGCCAGAGGGGGCGGTCATGTCAGCCGCCCGTATGGCTCATGTGGCGGCTCATCTTGCCATCGACCGCCTGGCGGGAATAGTCGAAGTCGTGGCCTTTGGGCTTAAGATTTATCGCCGCGCGGATGGCCTGTTCCAGCGGCGCCTCGGTATCGAGATGATCTCGCAGGGGGGCACGCAGATCGGCCATATCCTCTTGCCCCAGACACATATACAGCTCACCCGTACAGGTCAGGCGGACGCGATTGCAGCTTTCGCAGAAATTATGCGACAGCGGTGTGATAAAGCCGATCTTCTGGCCCGTTTCTTCAAGCCGCGCATATCGCGCTGGTCCACCAGTGCGTTCTGCCAGATCGGAGACGGTATAGTGGCTTTCATATTCCTTGCGGACATCCTTGAGCGACCAGTACTGATCCAGACGGTTCTCGTTCCCGATATCGCCCATCGGCATCACCTCGATCCAGGTCAGATCCATGTCGCGCTCAGCGCACCATTGGGTGATTGTTGGAAGTTCGGCCTCGTTGAACCCCTTCAGGGCCACAGCGTTGATCTTGACCCGCAGGCCAGCCTTTTGGGCAGTATCAATTCCGTTCAGAACCTGTTTCAACCGGCCCCAACGGGTGATCTGGCTGAATTTCTCATCATCCAACGTGTCCAGCGACACATTCACCCGGCGCACGCCCGCCGCATAGAGATCGTCAGCAAAGCGATGCAGTTGTGAGCCATTGGTTGTCAGCGTCAGCTCTTTCAACGCGCCGCTGTCCAGATGCCGGGTCATGGCATTGAAGAATGACATGATGTTTCGGCGGACCAGCGGCTCGCCCCCGGTGATGCGCAGCTTTTCCACGCCCATCTTCACGAAGGTCGTGCACATACGGTCCAGCTCTTCCAGCGTCAGCAGGTCCTTTTTCGGCAGGAACTTCATGTCTTCGGACATGCAGTAAACACAGCGAAAATCACAGCGATCCGTAACGGAGACGCGGAGATAGGTGATGGCACGTGCGAACGGGTCGATAAGCGGAGCTGTCATGCGTCATACGTAAAGCGGCGACTGGCCTGCGACAAGCCTGAACTGTGCTTTGTGCTGGCACAGTCCTGTGAGGGGGGCTAAGTTCAGGCCATGAAATACGCTCTGCTGACCATTTGTATCCTTGTTGCGGGCTGTGACACTGTCCGCTCGACAACTGATCGGGTTTTCGGTCGCGACAAACCCGCGGCTGAACCAGAGGTCGCCGCGGAAGCAGACGTTGCCGAATCCGTTCCGGTCCCCGCAACCGCCGCTGGTTGGGTTGGTGCCAAGACCACCATTGCCAGCTTAGGTGATCCGACAACGCCGGGACGCTGGATGGAAACGCCTTTGGTCGAGACAGAGTTCACGGGGCGCGTTGTCGTGTCTAGAACAGGGGCGCAGGCCTATATCACGCTGGTCCCGGCCCGTGGGCCCGAAAGCGGCGGCAGCAGGCTGTCGCTGGATGCGATGCGGGCGCTGCTTTTGCCTTATGACGAACTTGTCGAGCTGGAAGTTTATTCCAACTGACCTTTCAGATATTTGCCAGCTTCACGCCGGGCAAAGGGCTTCATGGCCGCACTATGGTCGCGCAGAAAGTTAACCACTCGGTCCGCGTCATGTTTCGACAGCTCGCGCAGCCACCATGCGATTGCTTTCTGGATGAACCAGTCACGGTCAGACACATAACCCGCTGCCCAGCCAAGAATACGGTCGCGCCGGTCCAGATCATCTGGCTTGGGGTGGTTCTGTTTGGTCCAGGGCAGGGTGGCAACCAGCGCGGCGCGCCGTGTCCACATGTGGTCTGACGCGGTCCAGAGTTCGACCTGATCCAACCGCTCCGGGTCGGCGGACAAGCGTTTCTGCATCGCCATACAGGCGTGATCCGCCGCCGCCCAGGCATCAAAATCAGGCAACCAGCTTTGCAGCAATGCCCAAGCAGCCTCATCGGGGCGGATACGGGCTTGGGTCAGCAACTTGGCTGCGGCAAGACGGCCCTCGTGGATATCGGTCTGCCAGAGGGCGTCAGCCAGATCCACCCGCGCAGCAACGTCCAGTTCCTGTCGCCATAGTTTGGTCAGGTCGTTCAGAACCGGATTTGCAACGCCCAGATAGAGGCGTTCGACCTTGTGATAAGCCGCCATCTGCACGGCGCGCTCTGGGTCGGCATGGGCGCGGATCTGGTCAAGATAGGTGACGGGCGTCATAGGTCCGCAGCGCGTGTTGGCTTGCCGTCGATCGTCTGATGGTTCCGCTCAACCCAATAATCTCGGATATCGTCATCGGACTTACCGTCGACCCATTTCTGCATCGTGTCCCGTTCGGACAGGTATTCCATGAACGGTACGGCATACCCGCAAGAGGTTTGAACCATGTCAATCGCAAGGTCATAGATCTGGCGGGCGCTGCGGTGGTCGGGAAACAGCCCGGCCAATGCGTCCCAGCCCTCGTCCCCGGCATGCAATGTACGCGCGGTGCCATAGGTCCGCAGGATCAGCGGGCGCGTGGTGAAGGAACACCACATGAGGGTCATGCGATTGACCTCCAGCAAATGCCCGGCGGTTTCATTGCCACTGCCGGTCAGGTTCATCCAGACAATCCGATTGGGCCCCAGTACCCGCAGCGAGTCCATCCCTTTGGGAGAGATATTGACCCGTCCTTCATGTCCGGCGGTGCCGACGAAGAACAGATGCTGATCCTCGATAAACTTGCAATGGGCGTCATCCAGCGCCGGAAATTGCTTGGACATGCGTCACTCCACCGTTACGGATTTCGCCAGATTGCGCGGCTGGTCCACATCCGTGCCCTTGGCCACCGCCGTATGATAGGCCAGCAACTGAGCGGGCACCGAATAGAGGATCGGCGCAAGGCTGGGGTGCACATGCGGCATGCGGATCGTGCTCCAGACCCCGTCTTCCGCCTCGGCGATGCCGTCATCATCGGACACCAGGATGACTTTACCCTTGCGTGCCATGACCTCTTGCATATTCGACACGGTTTTGTCGAACACCGTGTCTCGCGGGGCCAGAACCACCACGGGCATGTGTTTGTCGATCAGGGCAATGGGGCCGTGCTTTAGCTCACCCGAAGCATAACCTTCGGCATGGATATAGCTTATTTCCTTGAGTTTCAGCGCCCCTTCCATCGCCAGCGGGTACATCAGGCCGCGTCCCAGAAACAGAACATCGCGCGCCTCGGACAAGCGCTGGGCGGATTTCCTGATAGCCCGGTTCTGATCCAACGCGGTGTTCAGCACCGAAGGCAGCCCGCGCAACGCGGCGGCGTGATCGGCAAGTTCCTCGTCGCTCAACGTGCCACGGTCCGCGGCAGCCTTGAGCGCCAGCATCAGCAACACGCTCAGCTGACAGGTGAAGGCTTTGGTCGAGGCGACGCCTATCTCGACCCCGGCATGGATCGGCAGGGCGATGTCACTTTCACGTGCGATCGAGCTTTCTGGAACATTGACGACTGAGACGACCTTGTCCGCTTTGCCGTCGCAATACCGCAGGGCGGCCAGCGTGTCGGCGGTTTCACCCGATTGGCTGACAAACAGCGCCATAGTGCGTTCCGGGATCGGAGGTTCACGATAGCGAAATTCGCTGGCGATATCGACTTCGACCGGTATTCTGGCAAGTTGCTCGAACCAGTATTTGGCGGTCAAACAGGCGTAGAAAGCAGTCCCGCAAGCGACCATCGTCAGACGGTCCAGCTTGGTGAAATCCAGATCCCCCGGCAGAACGACCTGATCCCCGGCAGAGGGCAGGTAGGACCGGATCGCCTCGGCAACCACAATCGGCTGTTCCGCGATTTCCTTGGCCATGAAATGCTTGTGCCCGGCCTTGTCGGCGCGGCTGTGATCCACTTTGATCTTGCGGGTTTCGCGATTGGCAAGCTCACCTGCTTCGTTGCGGATTTCCAGCGATGTGCGGGACAGAACCGCACGGTCACCTTCTTCCAGATAGGTGATGCGATCCGTCAGCGGCGCTAGCGCGATCGCGTCCGAGCCGACAAACATCTCTCCGTCCCCGTGCCCGATTGCCAGTGGCGAGCCTTTGCGCGCGGCTACGATCAGGTCATCTTCGCCGTCAAACAGAAAGGCCAGGGCAAATGCGCCGACCAGCCGGTCGATGGTTTTATAGGCGGCTTCAACCGGGGGCAGCCCTGATTTGAGGTAATGTTCAGCCATCAGGGCGACGGTTTCCGTATCGGTTTCGGTTTCGAACCCGATCCCGTGTTCCGCCAGCTCTGTCCGCAGCTCTCGATAGTTTTCAACGATGCCGTTGTGAACAACGGCAACCGGCCCGGCCCGGTGGGGATGCGCATTCGAAACTGTCGGCGCGCCATGGGTGGCCCAGCGGGTATGGCCGATACCGGATTTACCCGGAAGCGGGTCATGCACCAGCAGGTCGCTGAGGTTTACCAGCTTGCCTACAGCCCGACGCCGACCCAGGGATCCGCCATTGACCGTAGCAATGCCTGCACTGTCATACCCCCTGTATTCCAGCCGTTTTAGGGCCTCGACCAGGATAGGGGCAGCTTCGTGCTTGCCCAATACGCCTACAATCCCACACATCTGTCAGGCTCCTTTGTCGCGACGAGCCTTCTTCGCCGTCAACATGTCAAACAATTTACGCGCATAACCGGGCTTGTTGTCCTGCTTGGCGCGCGCAACGGCCAAAGCATCCGCTTCCACATCGCGCGTCACCACGGTTCCGGTGGCCGTCATCGCGCCGTCACCAATGGTGACAGGTGCCACCAACATGGTGTTCGATCCGACAAAGACGTTCTGGCCGATGGTCGTTTGGTGCTTCATTACGCCATCGTAATTGCAAGTGATCGTACCCGCGCCGATATTCGTCGCCGCCCCAACCGTTGCGTCCCCGATATAGCTGAGATGGTTGACCTTCGCGCCTTCGGCGATCTCAGCATTCTTGATCTCGACAAAATTGCCGACGCGGGTGTTTTCTGCCAGCTCAGCGCCGGGGCGCAGGCGGGCATAGGGGCCGACGATGGCGCCGCGGCTGACATGGCAGCCCTCAAGATGAGAAAATGCCCGGATCGTCGCGCCGCTTTCCACCGTGACACCGGGGCCAAAGACCACATTGGGTTCTATCACCGTGTCGCGGCCAATGACGGTGTCGGCGGCCAGATAAACGGTTTCCGGCGCCATCAGCGTGACCCCCAGATCCAGCAGATCGGCGCGGGCACGGGCCTGAAAAACCGCATCCGCAGCGGCCAGGTCAACGCGTGAGTTCACACCCAGCGTCTGTGCCTCGTCACAGGCGACTGCGGTGACATTCAGGCCACGGGATCGGGCGATTGCCACGACATCCGGCAGGTAATATTCACCGGCGGCATTGTCATTTCCCACGCTGTCGATCAGCGAAAACAGCAATTCTGCGTCACAGGCCAAAAGACCAGAATTACAAAGTGTTATATCGCGCTCTTTATCCGAGGCGTCTTTGTATTCGACGATGCGTTCAAGGGTCTGTCCGTTCATGACCAACCGGCCATAGCGTGCAGGATCTGCGGCCTCAAAACCCAGAATGACCAGATCGTTCTTGGCCCGTGCTTCGATCATACGTTCCAACGTCTCGGGTTGCAAAAAGGGCGTGTCCCCGTACAGAACAACCACGTCGCCGTTGAAACCCTGCAGCGCTTCGCGCGCCTGTGCGACAGCATGGGCGGTGCCCAGCTGTTCGGCCTGAATGGCGATTTGTGCGGTCTCGTCCTCGGCCAGGGTTGCCTTGGCAACGGCTTCGGACCCGTGCCCGGTGACAATGACGGTCCGCTCGGGCGACAGAACAGCACCAGCGCGCATGGCATGGACCAGCATAGGCGCCTGAGCAATCGGGTGCAGGACTTTCGGGATATCCGAATTCATCCTGGTGCCTTTACCGGCAGCAAGGATGACAAGGGCGATACTCATGAAATCGTTTTCTCTTTGTGTTTTGTTGCAGTCCGTTTTATCCGCTGAGGGTAAAGTCGCAAGCGGTTCAGCCATCAAACTAGATTGCCGTTTGCAACAAGACGTGGCGAAAACCCGCCGAGGCAGGAGGCGTAATGCGAACAGTCATCTTTGATCTGGACGGGACACTGGCGGATACTTCCGGGGATTTGCTGGAGGCCGCAAACCATTGTTTTCGCGATATGGGGCACGGCGATGTGCTGGTCCACGGGCAGGATGCTGGTATCGCTTTGCGTGGTGGGCGGATGATGCTGACCCACGGTTTGAAGCGGGTTGGGGCCTATGACGAACAGGCTGTTCACGCTTATTACCCTATGCTTTTAGAGGCGTACTCGGAGGCGATTGACACCCATACCCGGTTTTACCCAGGCGCGCTGGACGCGGTTGGAAAGTTGAAAGAGGCCGGCTATGGCGTTGGTATCTGCACCAATAAACCCGAGGCTCTGGCACATCAGTTGCTGACCCAAATGGGTGTGCGCGACCGGTTCGGCTCACTCGTCGGTGCGGATACTTTGCCGGTTCGCAAACCCGATCCGGAGCCCCTGCGTGAAGCTGCCCGCCGGGCAGGTGGGCACCCGGATCTGTGCGTTCTGATCGGGGATTCCGACACCGACCGGAATACGGCGCGTGCTGCAGGTGTACCTTCGGTGCTTGTAACATTCGGGCCATCTGGCGACGACATGGCTGCGCTGAAACCCGAAGCGCTGTTACATCATTTTGATGACCTGCCGAAACTTGTTTTTGATTTGGTCGGAGCTGCAGCCTGACCCCTTGACCCCGGCCCATCGCGGCCTCAAGAGCGAAAAGATGACTGAGAAGTTTACTGGCAATTTCACCCAGCAGGAACCAATCCCGGATGAGGCGATCGAGGCGGCTCTGGCCGTTTTGCGTCACGGCCGGTTGCACAGATATAACGTGTCGCCCGGCGAACTGGCCGAGACCGCCCTGTTAGAACAGGAATTTGCCGCGCAGACCGGTGCAAAATACTGTCTGGCGGTCTCCTCGGGCGGCTATGCACTGGCGACAGCATTGCGCGCGATAGGGGTGCAGCCCGGAGATACGGTTCTGACCAACGCTTTCACCCTGGCGCCGGTGCCGGGGGCGATTGCCTCGATCGGAGCCAAGCCGGTATTTGTCGGTGTGACCGAAGCGCTGACGATTGATCTGGATGATCTCGAAAGCAAACTGGATCAGTCTGATGTGCTGATGCTCAGCCATATGCGCGGGCATCTGTGCGACATGGATCGGTTGATGCAAATCTGCGATGCCGCCGGTGTGGCCGTGATCGAAGATTGCGCGCACACGATGGGCGCCGCATGGCGCGGGCAAAAATCCGGACGGCAGGGCGTTATCGGGTGTTATTCCTGCCAGACCTACAAGCACATAAATTCCGGTGAAGGCGGGTTGTTGATTACCGATGACGTGGAACTGGCTGCCAAGGCGACGGTCCTTTCAGGATCCTACATGCTGTATGAGCGCCACCTTGCAGCGCCGGGCCCAGAGGTGTTCGAGCGGATCAAGTACACCACGCCCAATGTCTCAGGGCGCATGGACAATTTGAGGGCCGCGATCCTTAGGCCGCAGCTTCGCAATCTGGAACAACAGATTGACCGGTGGAATGAGCGCTATGTCGAGATCGAAAAAGGGCTGCGCGGCACGCCGGGACTTACCATTGTCGAACGGCCCGAGGCGGAAACTTATGTGGGCTCGTCGATTCAGTTCTTGCTGCTGGACTGGTCACCCGAACGGATTGCTCTTGTGATGCAGCGCTGCGCGGCGCGTGGCGTGGATCTGAAATGGTTCGGCGGAGCAGAGCCCACCGGGTTTACTTCGCGCTATGACAGTTGGCGATATGTGGAAAGCGCGCCTCTGCCTGCGAGTGACCGCATTTTGACCGGGATCATGGATATGCGGGTGCCATTGACTTTTTCACTGGATGATTGCCGGTTGATCGCACGGATCATTCGCTCCGAGGTCGGCGCGGTGTTCCAATCCTGATCACATTTCCTGTGATTCGAGCGGGGATTTTTGGTTCTTCCGCAGCCGCTCGACCAGTCGTTTTTGCAGCCGATTTTCAGGGATCGGATAAGACGGCACTGTATTCTGGGCTTCCAGCAGATTTGGAAGGATCATTTGGATTTCTTCGCGGGCCTGCGCCGTAACGGATGCCAGCGACGTGTCGGTCAGCAACAGGCTTTCGCTCGGGGCGCCATTTGCAAAAACGATTTCGTGATTGTCGAACAGCAGGTGGTAATACACAACCTGATCAAGGCTGTTGTCTATCTCGATTCCCGGCAATTCCGACAGCTTGATGGCCGCGACCAGCACATCCGGCGATCCGAACATGCGCTGCGCCACCGCCGAAGAGATTTGCATTCTGTGCTGCCGGGAAACCAGAAGATCCTGTTTCGGCAAACCGTCCCCTAATGCGGATTTCGCGATTCGAACCGGTTTCAGGTTTGGATTGATTGCCAGATCGGTTGCCGAAAGATGCCGCTGTCCGATCCATCTGACAGGTTTCAGCCCCGATCGGGTCAGCACAAGATCACCTTCACGCAAGGTTTCAACGGGATGTTCCCCGAGTTCCGTCTCGATCAGGGTGCCCTGACAAAAACACACCAGTAACTCGATGTTATCGACAATGGCGCCAAGGCTATCATTAAGGCCAAGTTCGGTAAGGCGCAGGGTATAGTCACCGGCGGAAGGGAAATCGACCTGCATGGTGAATGTGGAAAAGCTGTTCGCAGTCGGCAGAACGGTCATCGAGGCGATAACGACGCCGTTGCTGTCCAGAATCTCGACTGTAAATCCTTCGCTGCCTGCATTTGAGTTAGATGCCGTCCTAAGTGCGGAATCCAGGCTAAGCTCGCCGGATTTGGGGTCATCCAGCGTAAAGGTTTGCTCCATCACCGTGACTTGGCTTGCGTTGCCATCCATTTCGGCCACACGATTCGATGAACCATTCCCGAGATAGGCACCCTCAGTGTGGTCAGCTTCGATATCCGTACCAGACCAATTTGCGGAACCGCTATTAAAAGTACCATTTACGATGACATTGGTTGGGGCCATTCGCAGAATCCTTGAAGCAAAAAAACTTAACGGCTTAGGCGATCTAATCGTCGAGTATGGTGAATTTGTGACGCTCCGGATCGGCTCGCGGGTGAACCTTTTTCGGTCAGCGCTTGACCCGGGTTCATGGTCATGGCAGATTATTTGAACAATCGTTCATTTACTGGGAGGGTTCGATGTTCACGGCGGCCATGCAATTCGATCTGGGTGAAGATGTGAACGCACTGCGTGAAATGGTGCATCGCTGGGCGCAAGAGCGGGTGAAGCCGATGGCCGCGAAGGTCGATGCCTCGAACGCGTTTCCCAATGAACTTTGGCGCGAGATGGGTGAGTTGGGCCTGCTAGGAATTACAGTGCCCGAGGAATATGGTGGCGCGGCCATGTCCTATCTGGCCCATACCGTCGCGGTTGAAGAAGTGGCGCGGGCCTCTGCCTCAATCTCATTGTCATACGGGGCGCATTCAAACCTGTGCGTCAATCAGATCAAGCTGAACGGCAGCCCCGAGCAAAAGGCGAAATATCTGCCTCGGTTGATTTCCGGCGAACATGTGGGCGCGCTGGCCATGTCTGAGGCGTCCGCCGGATCAGACGTCGTTTCGATGAAGCTGAAGGCGGAAAAGCGCAATGATCACTACCGGCTGAACGGAAGCAAATACTGGATCACGAACGGGCCGGACGCGGATACTCTGGTCGTTTACGCCAAGACGGATCCTGATGCTGGATCCAAAGGGATCACCGCCTTTCTGGTCGAAAAAGAGATGACGGGCTTTTCGACCTCGCCCCATTTCGACAAGCTGGGCATGCGCGGATCAAACACGGCGGAATTGATTTTTGATGACGTCGAGGTGCCCTTTGAAAATGTTCTGGGCGAAGAGGGTAAGGGTGTCGCGGTTCTGATGTCAGGGCTGGATTACGAACGCGTTGTGCTCGCCGGGATCGGAACTGGAATCATGGCCGCCTGTCTGGACGAAGTCATGCCGTATTTGGCCGAGCGCAAGCAGTTCGGCAAACCGATTGGCAGCTTTCAGCTGATGCAAGGCAAGATTGCTGACATGTACACGGCCATGAATTCAGCCCGGGCTTATGTCTACGAGGTCGCCAAGGCCTGTGACCGCGGGGATGTGACCCGGCAAGATGCGGCAGCGTGCTGTCTGTATGCTTCGGAACAGGCCATGACGCAGGCCCATCAGGCAGTTCAGGCTATGGGCGGCGCGGGGTTCCTGTCGGATTCGCCGGTCAGCCGCATATTCCGCGACGCCAAGCTGATGGAAATCGGCGCCGGTACCAGCGAAATCCGCCGGATGCTGATCGGACGGGAACTGATGAACGAAATGCTCTGAGCAAAAAAACGCCCCGCCGACGAGGTAACGGCAGGGCGTTCTGTGTAAAGGATCAGAAGCGGTGAACGTAGGATACGCCGACCAGCCAAGGATCGATTTCAGCGGTGCCGATATCGGTGCCGTTCAGTTTGACGTCCGAGTCGATATCGAACCAGCGAACGTTCAGACGAACAGCGCCTTTTTCGGTGACCATATAGTCCAGACCGGCCTGCAGTGCGAGGCCGACCGAGTTGTCGAGCTCGAGATCACCCAGGGCCGATTTTTCGTCGAAGAAGATGGTATAATTGATGCCCGCGCCGACATAGGGTTTCCAGACCGAGTTGGTCGGGAAGTGATAGTTCAGCGACAATGTGGGCGGCAGGTGTTTGACGGTCCCTGCGTCGAGGCTGCCACCCAGTGTGACCTCATGGCTGAACGGTGTGGCGGCCAGCAGCTCGATACCCAGATTATCCCGAACGAAATACTCGGCAGTAAAGATCGGGCGTGTGTCGGAATCGACATCTGCATCCAGCCCGGCGAGGGATCCATTGTCGGATTTCGGGTCGAGATAGCCGACACCGACACCAACGGTCCAGTCGCCCTGATTTTGGGCGAAAACGGGCGCAGCAAACGCGACGAGCGCGGTCGAAAGGGTCAAAGCGGCGAGTTTCTTGGTCATTTTACGGCCTTTGGATTTGTTGATGACCGGGTTTTGCATGAAGCAAAGCCCGCCGACTCTGATCTGCATCAAATTCCCGTGACCGTCTTTGGTGGCTCGATTCAGGAAAAACCTATAAAAACAAAGGGTTTCGGTAATGTGTCCCGCTGAAGGCATACCTGGTTTGCATCAGGGTGGGGGCTGGGACCTGCCGGACCGGTTGAACATGGCGCGGCAATGCTTGGAACAACCCCCAGAGCAGACGGCGATCATCGACCTGACCGGGGGTGAGGGCAAGGTCGTCTCGTTTGCACAACTCGGACGCTTGGCCGATGACATCGCACACGCCTTGCTCGATCGGGTGCGGCCTGGGGATCGCGTTGGAGTACTGCTCAGTCAGTCACCCGGCTGCGCGGCGGCGCATCTTGCGATCTGGAAGATCGGCGCGATTTCGGTGCCTTTGTTTAAATTGTTCAAACATGACGCGCTGGCCTCGCGTGTCGCGGATGCAGGGGCGCAACTGGTGTTGACAGACGCAGAGGGTGCTGCACTGCTGGGGGATCTTGCCGTACCGGTTCTGGTCGATCAGATAGCTCCGTCTGATGATCCGGTGCCCTTTGCGGATACCGGCCCCGAGGATCCGGCAGTTCTGATCTATACTTCCGGCACAACCGGCAGCGCCAAAGGCGCGCTGCATGGGCATCGGGTTTTGACCGGCCATTTGCCGGGGGTCTCGATCAGCCACAGCCATCTGCGCGAAGGTGACTGTCTGTGGACGCCCGCCGACTGGGCATGGATTGGCGGGTTGTTCGATGTGTTGATGCCAGGGCTGGCGCTGGGCATTCCGGTGGTCGCGGCCCGGCTCGAGAAATTCACCCCCGAGGCCTGTGCGGATGTGATCGCGCGCGGCGGGGTACGGAACGTGTTCTTTCCGCCTACCGCATTGCGGATGCTCAAGGCCACGGATCAGGCGATCCCCGGTCTGCGCTCGGTCGCTTCCGGAGGGGAGCCGCTAGGTGCCGAGATGTTGGAATGGGGGAAGCAGGCGTTCGGCCTGACGATCAACGAATTCTACGGCCAGACCGAATGCAACATGGTGGTGTCTTCCTGCGCTCAGGATTTTCCCGTGCGCCCGGGTTGCATCGGTAAACCGGTTCCGGGGCATGAAGTTGCAGTGATCGACCAGGATGGCCAGCCCACAGATCAAGAGGGCGACGTGGCCATCCGCCGAGGCTCGGCCTCGATGCTGCTGGAATACTGGAATCGACCTGAGGCCACGGCCGAGAAGTTCCGAGGCGACTGGCTGATCACTGGGGATCGCGGCGTGTGGGAGGGGGATTATCTGCGCTTCGTCGGTCGCGACGATGACGTGATCACCTCGGCCGGTTACCGCATCGGTCCGGCCGAGATCGAAGATTGCCTACTGACCCACCCGGCGGTGGCGACAGTGGGTGTGGTCGGCAAGCCCGATCCGTTGCGGACCGAAATCGTGAAGGCCTATGTCGTGTTGAAACCGGGAGCCACGGTTGCGGAGCGAGAGTTGCAGGATTGGGTCAAGGATCGTCTGGCGCAGTATTCCTACCCGCGCGAAGTGGCGTTTCTGGAGGAACTGCCGATGACTGTGACGGGGAAAGTGATCCGGAAGGAATTGAAGGCGCGGGCGGCGGGGGAAACTGAAACGCAGAAGAGGCCGAAATCATGAGTAAGATGTTTTGGCCGGGGTTGGTTGCACTGCTAATTTCCGCAGCGGCCCTTGAGGCGGACGAAAGCATGGGGCAAGCTTCGGAGCCGGTCATAGGTGTCGAAAATTGGTTGGATGGGTGTACGCAACTTAGCAAAACGACGGTGATGTCTGTTCCAAAAATGACGTTGGATATGGATTGTGTTGCATCTGCCTTGGATTATTGCACAAATAATCAGGAAAACTCCTACCAGGACATTTGCCACGAGATTTTAATTGAGCACATTCGTCTCAGAAGTGCAGAAATTTCGGGGTATTTACCAGCGAACCCAAACCTCAAGGGTTTCAAGCGCTCCTCTTATGCGAATGCGCGGCGACGAACTTCCGAAGATTTTCAAACGAAATGCGAAGCCGACATGTCTGAAAATGAATGCCTATTGTTAGATGCTACTATGAAGTGGCTGAACTTGCGATTGGCCGAACGGCTTTTGGAGGGTAAACACCAATGAAGCTCAATTCCAAAGCCATACCCACCTCTGAGGGTTTCAAAGCAAACCGCGCGGCTCATCTCGACGCGCTGGAGCAAATCTCTGCCGCTGCCGAAGCGGCCCGTCTGGGCGGAGGTGAGAAATCCCGCGCGCGGCATGAATCGCGGGGCAAGATGCTGCCGCGCCGTCGGGTGGCGAACCTGCTGGACCCGGGGTCCCCGTTTCTGGAAATCGGCGCGACGGCGGCGCATGGGATGTATGGTGATGCCGCGCCAAGTGCTGGTGTGATTGCGGGCATTGGCCGGGTGCAGGGGCGCGAGGTCATGGTGGTTTGCAACGACGCCACCGTGAAGGGCGGCACTTATTATCCGATGTCGGTCAAGAAACACCTGCGCGCGCAGGAGATTGCCGAGGAAAGCCAACTCCCCTGTATCTATCTGGTTGACAGCGGCGGGGCGAACCTGCCCAACCAGGACGAGGTCTTTCCCGACCGCGACCACTTTGGCCGCATCTTCTATAATCAGGCCCGAATGAGTGCCAAAGGAATCCCTCAGATCGCGGTGGTCATGGGTTCGTGTACGGCGGGCGGGGCCTATGTGCCCGCGATGTCGGATGTGACGATCATCGTCAAAGATCAGGGCACGATCTTTCTGGCCGGTCCGCCTTTGGTCAAGGCCGCGACCGGAGAGGTCGTCAGCGCCGAGGATTTGGGCGGTGGCGACGTCCATACCCGCCTGTCCGGCGTGGCCGATTACCTGGCTGAGGACGACGCCCACGCGCTGGCTTTGGCGCGGCAGGCGGTGGGATCTCTGAACCTGCGCAAACCGCAGACCGTGGATTGGGCCAGCCCCGAAGACCCGGCTTATGACCCCGAGGAAATTCTGGGCGTTGTTCCCGCCGACCTGCGCACGCCCTATGATATCCGCGAGGTGATCGCGCGGCTTGTCGATGGCTCGCGATTTGACGAATTCAAACCGCGCTTTGGTGAAACGCTTGTGACCGGGTTTGCCCATGTCAAAGGCTGCCCGGTTGGGATCATCGCCAACAACGGCGTGCTGTTTTCCGAGGCCGCCCAAAAGGGCGCGCATTTTGTTGAGCTGTGTTCGCAACGCAAAATCCCGCTGGTCTTCCTGCAAAATATCACCGGCTTTATGGTGGGCCGCAAATACGAAAACGAAGGCATTGCGCGGCACGGGGCAAAGATGGTGACAGCCGTTGCTACGACTTCGGTACCCAAGATCACCATGCTTGTCGGGGGCTCGTTCGGGGCCGGGAACTATGGCATGGCGGGGCGGGCCTATCAGCCCAGGTTCCTGTGGACTTGGCCGAACTCGCGTATTTCCGTAATGGGGGGCGAGCAAGCGGCGGGCGTGCTGGCCACCGTCAAACGAGACGGGATCGAGCGGCAGGGTGGCAGCTGGTCGGCTGAGGAAGAGATCGAATTCAAGCGCCCAACTTTGGATATGTTCGAGGAACAATCTCACCCCCTCTATGCCTCGGCGCGCCTATGGGATGATGGCATTATCGACCCGCGCAAAAGTCGCGATGTTCTGGCCTTGTCGCTGAGTGCCGCCCTGAATGCCCCGATTGAGGAGACACGTTTCGGCGTGTTCAGGATGTAAGATGAACGTTTCTTTGAATGATGTCATGGCCCGCTATCCGGGTGCTCAGACTTTCAAGTTTGGGGACAACGCAACGTTGAGCGCAGAACTTTTGGCCTTAGTGCGTGCAGGAAGGAAAACAGCGACCTGCGGTGCTTTGCGAGACTATCCCGAAGGCAGTGCGGATACTCCGGTCGTTGGGCGGCGCGATATCGCTTTGGACTGGGATGGTCGTCCCGCGCTGGTGATCGAAACGAATGAGGTAACGACCTGCCGATATTGCGATGTGACCGAGGATTTCGCGCTGGCCGAGGGCGAGAATGAGGCGCTTGAAGGATGGCGCGAAGATCACCGCCGGTATTTCGAGCGAAACGGCGGGTTTGATCCCGAAATGGAATTGCTCTGCGAGCGGTTCCGACTTGTCGAAGATCTCGGGGTTGAGGGATAAGCCATGTTCAATAAAATCCTGATTGCTAACCGAGGCGAGATTGCCTGTCGGGTGATGGAAACGGTTCAGAAAATGGGTGTGTCCTGTGTTGCAGTGTACTCGGACGCGGACGCCTCGGCCAAGCATGTGCGAATGGCGGATGAGGCGGTGCATATCGGTGGCGCGGCCCCGGCGGACAGCTATTTAAAGGGTGATGTGATCATTCAGGCAGCGCTGGATACGGGCGCGCAGGCGATTCATCCGGGCTATGGGTTTCTGTCTGAAAACCCCGGTTTCGTTGACGCGGTTGAGGCTGCGGGTCTGATCTTTATCGGGCCCTCGGCGGATGCGATCCGCAAGATGGGCCTCAAAGACGCGGCAAAAGTGTTGATGGAGCTGGCGGGCGTGCCCGTGGTTCCGGGTTATCACGGCGATAACCAAGACCCTGATCATCTGGCGGGCGCGGCCCAGACCATCGGATATCCAGTGCTGATCAAGGCCGTTGCGGGGGGCGGCGGCAAGGGGATGCGGCTGGTAGAGCACCCCGAAGACTTTACTGAGGCTCTAGACAGTGCGCGGGGAGAGGCGAAAACCGCCTTTGGCAACGATGCCGTTCTGGTCGAAAAATTCGTTTCCAAGCCCCGGCATATCGAGGTGCAGGTGTTCGGCGATGGCACCCAGGCGGTGCATCTGTTCGAACGCGATTGTTCGCTGCAGCGGCGGCACCAGAAGGTGATCGAAGAAGCTCCGGCGCCCGGAATGACGGTTGAAATGCGTGAGGCCATGGGGCAGGCGGGCGTGCGCGCCGCCGAGGCGATTGGCTACAAAGGCGCAGGTACGGTTGAGTTCATCGTTGATGCATCGGACGGGCTGCGCCCGGATCGGTTCTGGTTCATGGAGATGAACACGCGCTTGCAGGTGGAACACCCCGTGACCGAGGCGATTACCGGCGTTGATCTGGTCGAATGGCAGTTGCGAGTCGCCTCGGGTGAGGCGTTGCCAAAAACGCAGGATGACCTGACGATCAACGGGCATGCGTTCGAAGCCCGGCTTTACGCCGAGGACGTGCCCAAAGGGTTTTTGCCCGCAACAGGTACGCTGACACATCTGCGCTTTCCTGCGGAATGCCGCGCCGATAGCGGAGTGCGGTCCGGCGATACAATCAGCCCCTGGTACGATCCGATGATTGCCAAGGTCGTGGTGCATGGCCCGACGCGTGCAGTGGCGCTGGAAAACCTGCACCGGGTTCTTCGGCGGACCGAGGTTGCCGGGACGGTCACGAATCTCTCGTTTCTTGGCGCGCTGACCCGGCACCCCGGATTTGTGGCGGGCGATGTCGATACCGGGCTGATCGGTCGGGATATCGACGGGCTGGTCCGAACTTCTGATGCGCGCGCGGGCTTGATTGTTGCAGCAGCCATGACGGCGCTTGATCTGGTCGAGACCGGGCCCGACACGGGTTTCAGCCTGTGGGCGCCGCTGCACCGGGCCGTCCAGTTGAAGTACGATAGCGAGCTCATTGATCTAGACGTACAGGTCGAAGGACCTGACCGGCAGGTCTGGCAGATCAAGGACACAACGGTTCTGGCGCAACGGCGCAATGGAGGCTGGTACATTGATGATCGCCCGATGCCGCCCGTGGCACTGGCTGGTGCGACAATCACAGTATTCGATGACTATGGGCAAGTGTTTGAGCATGTCGATCCGCTGGATCGCGATGCAAGCGCCTTGGGCGATACCAATGTGATCGAGGCGCCGATGCCCGGTCTGGTCAAGGCCATGTTCGCCACCGTAGGGCAAGCCGTTTCAGAAGGTGATCGACTGGCCATTCTGGAAGCGATGAAAATGGAACATTCCTTGCTGGCTGCCCGTGATGGCGTGATCGCCGAGGTGCTGGCCGAAACGGGCGCTCAGGTCGAGGCCGGCGCGGCGCTGGTCCGGCTGGAGGAGGAATGATCTGTCCCGCTGCGCCGCAACGTGGCACAGTCGGGACAACACGGCATAACGGGAGGCGAAAGCTATGGGTGAACGGGTCGACATTTTTGAAGTAGGGCCACGTGATGGGCTGCAGAACGAACAGCGGGAAATTCCTGTTGCCGAGAAGGTCGCTCTGATCGATTGCCTGAGCAAGGCGGGCTTCAATCGGATCGAAGTTGCCAGTTTTGTGTCTCCGAAATGGGTGCCCCAGATGGCTGGCAGTGCCGATGTTCTGGCCGGGATCCAGCGGGTTGGTAAGGTGCGCTATGCGGCGCTGACGCCAAATATGCGCGGGTACGAGGACGCCTTGTCTGCCAAAGCGGATGAGATTGCCGTATTCGCGTCTGCCTCGGAAGGGTTCTCGAAGGCCAATCTCAACGCGACCATCGCCGAATCCATTGAGAGGTTCAAACCGATCCTAGAGGCTGCGCGCCATATTGACCTGCCAGTGCGCGGTTACGTGTCCTGCGTGACCGACTGCCCCTATGATGGTCCGACCCCACCCGAGAAGGTGGCCGAGATTGCGGACACACTATTTGCGCTGGGTTGCTATGAGGTATCGCTGGGAGATACGATCGGGCAGGGAACACCGGACACTATCGCCCATATGCTTCTGGCGGTGCGTGAGACGGTGCCTGTTACCCGCTTGGCGGGACATTTCCACGACACCAATGGTCGGGCCATCGACAATATCGACGCTGCATTGACGCTGGGCGTGCGGACATTTGACTCAGCAGTCGGGGGGCTGGGCGGTTGCCCCTATGCACCCGGCGCCGCAGGGAACGTGGCCACCGAAGCCGTGGTCGCGCATTTAGAGCGTCTTGGATATGAAACGGGACTTGATCTGGGGATCGTGGAACAAGCGGCACAAATGGCACTGGCCATGAGGGCGGAGTAGGCGATGTTTGAAACGATCTCGGTCACGGTTGATCCACGTGGCGTTGCAACCCTGACGCTGAACCGCCCGGAAAAGCATAATGCGATGTCCGCGCAGATGATCCGGGAACTGACACAAGCGGCAGTACAGTTGGGCAGCGATGGAACTGTGCGCGTCGTCGTTCTGACCGGAGCAGGCAAAAGCTTTTGTGCCGGTGGGGATCTGGGCTGGATGCAGGACCAGATGGCAGCGGATCCTCAGACACGCTTTGTCGAAGCACGCAAACTGGCCGAGATGTTGCAGGCGTTGAACGTGATGCCCAAACCGCTGATCGGAGCGTTACAGGGCAACGCCTTCGGTGGCGGCGTGGGCCTTGCCGCCGTCTGCGACGTGGCAGTAGGTGTCGAGACCCTCAAAATGGGCCTGACCGAGACGCGACTGGGTCTGATCCCGGCCACCATCGGCCCCTATGTTGTCGCTCGGATGGGGGCGGCACGTGCGCGGCGGGTCTTTATGTCGGCCCGATTGTTTGACGCGGCCGAGGCCGTCGATTTGGGCCTGTTGGCCAAAACGGTCTCAGCAGAAGATCTGGCGGACGCTGTCGAGGCCGAGGTTGAACCCTATTTGTCATGTGCGCCTGGTGCGGTGGCCTCGGCCAAGGCCTTGGTCCATAGTCTGGGGCCGCGTGTTGACGATCCCGTTATCGACCAAACGATCCGGGCGCTGGTTGCGCGCTGGGAAACTGACGAGGCGCATGAGGGAATCAGCGCATTCTTCGACAAGCGAAAACCTGTATGGAATAGTTAGGTTTACGTTCTGTCGGTCTGGGCGTTTCACGGATCGAAGTTCGGCTGGAATGAAACGGAATATTAGGGTGCCATGCGGTTGTGTTTGGTTGACCCTCTGACCCCGCGCGGATAGAGAATGTCCAGTCAACACGCTAATTGACGGCGCTCCCCTACGGGGCACGCGCAGGAAAGGAGCTATTCGTGGAAGACCTGCTGCGGGAGTACCTCCCGATCCTGGTGTTTCTGGTCGTCGCTGCGGGCCTTGGAATCGTCCTGATTCTTGCCGCTGTGGTGCTGGCCGTCCGCAATCCCGACCCGGAAAAGGTCAGCGCATACGAGTGCGGGTTCAACGCCTTCGACGATGCGCGCATGAAATTCGACGTTCGGTTTTACCTGGTTTCGATTCTCTTCATCATCTTCGATCTGGAAATCGCGTTTCTGTTTCCCTGGGCCGTCGGTTTCAAGGACATCAGCGATGTGGGCTTCTGGTCCATGATAGTATTCCTGGGCGTTCTGACCATCGGCTTTGCCTATGAATGGAAGAAAGGGGCCCTGGAATGGGAGTGATGACGGGTGCAAACACCGCTGGCGTCGATAAAGAAGTCGCCACCCAGGCCCTGAATGCCGAGCTGCAGGACAAAGGGTTCCTGCTAACTTCGACCGAGGATATCATCAATTGGGCGCGCACCGGGTCGTTGCACTGGATGACCTTCGGGCTGGCCTGTTGCGCAGTTGAGATGATGCATACCTCGATGCCGCGTTATGATGCAGAACGGTTTGGTATCGCGCCACGCGCGTCCCCACGTCAGTCGGATGTGATGATTGTGGCCGGAACGCTTACCAACAAAATGGCGCCTGCGCTGCGTAAGGTCTATGACCAGATGCCCGAGCCGCGCTATGTGATCTCGATGGGATCCTGCGCCAACGGCGGCGGGTATTACCATTATTCCTATTCTGTTGTGCGCGGCTGTGACCGCATTGTGCCGGTCGATATCTACGTGCCCGGTTGCCCTCCGACGGCTGAGGCGCTGTTGTATGGTCTGATGCAGCTGCAGCGCAAAATCCGCCGCACCGGCACCATTGTACGCTGAGGAGAGGGCAATGAGCGAAGCACTCAAAGAACTCGGCGCGCAGCTGGAACTCAAACGGACCGATTGCGTTCTGTCCTGGGATGTCACCCATGATGAGTTGAACGTGGACGTGGCCCCGTCGAACCTTGTGGAATTTATCGAATTTCTGAAGGGCGATGCCAGTTGCAAGTTCTCGACCCTGGTGGACATCACAGCCGTTGACTATCCCGAGCGGGCCAAGCGGTTCGATGTGGTCTATCACTTCCTGTCGATGTACCAGAACCAGCGTATCCGCCTGCGCGTGTCGATCCGTGAGGATGACATGGTGCCGTCGATTGTCGACGTTCACCCTTCGGCCAACTGGTTCGAGCGCGAGGTGTTCGATATGTTCGGCATCCTTTTCTCGGGCCATCCTGATCTGCGGCGAATCCTGACCGACTATGGCTTTCGTGGCTATCCGCTGCGCAAGGATTTCCCGACCACCGGTTATACCGAGGTCCGTTATGACGAGGCGCAAAAGCGTGTGGTCTATGAGCCGGTCAATCTGGTGCAGGAATACCGTCAGTTTGATTTCATGTCTCCGTGGGAGGGTGCGAATTACATCCTGCCCGGCGATGAGAAACAGGAGAGCGAATAATGGGTGGCATTTGGTGGCTGATCCTATCTGCACTGACCATCATCCCGATGGTGAAGATTTTGCCGTTCTTCGGGATTAACAAATACTGGTGCCTGCTCTGTCTGATCCCCTTTGGCACGATCGCGTTGCTGTGGTGGGTCGGGCTGAAACTGCAAGAGCTGGAGCGCCGCTGAGATGATGATGCTGGGGGAACTGATCGTGCTGGGTGCGCTGGGGGTCCTTCTGGCGGGGGCTGCAGCCAAGGCGGCCGAGGCCGAAAAGGTCCGGGTTCGGGCTGATGCAAAAAAGAATAAGCGGGGGCGTTGATGGACGGCTCAAGATATGATGACGGCAGCACGGACGCGCTGAGCGGAGAACAGAAGATCCGCAATTTCAACATTAACTTTGGCCCGCAACACCCTGCGGCGCACGGGGTTTTGCGGCTTGTGCTTGAGCTGGATGGCGAGATTGTTGAGCGTTGCGACCCGCATATCGGTTTGTTGCACCGTGGCACCGAAAAGCTGATGGAAAGCCGGACGTATCTGCAGAACCTGCCGTATTTCGATCGTCTCGACTACGTTGCGCCGATGAACCAGGAACATGCCTGGTGTCTGGCCATTGAAAAGCTGACCGGAGTTGAGGTGCCGCGCCGAGGTTCTCTGATCCGGGTGCTGTATTCCGAGATCGGGCGCATCCTGAACCACTTGCTGAACGTGACCACGCAGGCGATGGATGTGGGGGCGCTGACCCCGCCGCTCTGGGGGTTTGAAGAGCGCGAAAAGCTGATGGTGTTCTATGAGCGGGCATGCGGTGCCCGCCTGCACGCGGCCTATTTCCGCCCCGGCGGCGTACATCAGGACCTGCCGCCGGAACTGCTGGACGATATCGAGACGTGGAGCCACGAATTCCCCACCATTCTCGACGATATTGACGGTCTGCTGACCGAGAACCGCATCTTCAAACAGCGCAACGCCGATATTGGCGTGGTGACCGAGGATGACATCCAGAAATACGGTTTCTCGGGTGTCATGGTACGCGGATCGGGGCTGGCCTGGGATTTGCGCCGCGCGCAGCCCTATGAATGCTATGACGAATTCGAGTTCCAGATTCCGGTCGGCAAGAACGGCGACTGCTATGACCGCTATCTCTGCCGCATGGAAGAGATGCGCCAGTCCTTGCTGATCATCCGTCAGGCCATCGCCAAAATCCGCGAATGCCCCGGAGATGTGCTGGCCCGCGGCAAGATCACCCCGCCGAAACGCTCGGATATGAAAACCTCGATGGAAAGCCTGATCCATCACTTCAAGCTGTATACCGAAGGCTTCCACGTGCCCGCGGGCGAGGTCTATGCCGCCGTCGAGGCCCCGAAGGGTGAGTTCGGCGTCTATCTGGTCGCCGATGGCACCAACAAGCCTTACAGGGCCAAACTGCGCGCGCCGGGCTTCCTGCACCTGCAAGCCATGGATCACATCGCCGGAGGCCACCAACTGGCCGACGTCGCCGCGATTATTGGGACCATGGATGTCGTGTTCGGGGAGATTGACCGGTGAAGAAAGCGCATCTTGTTGGATCAGGAGCATTAGTTGTCGTGCTTGCATTCGCGATGCCAGTTCTTCGTGGTCCGACTGAGCACTTTGAACGTTCAATGATTTGTAACTTCAAAAAAGACGCATTGGCCGAACCTAACGCCCGAAGCGGTTGGGGCAATTCCGACTGCTATATAAAAGAGCAGGTGGACAACTGGTACTACATCGTTGGGGAGTATGGCTGGTCTTTAGGTTCCACTAATCATTCAGAAGCGATAGATGCACCGACTTTGCTCGTCAAAATTCGATCGGGGGAAACATCGATGAGCCGAGAATATGCGAATTTCTGCGAAGGAATTTTCATTTCGACACTGAACAACAACCGAGCTGAATTAGTTGGTATCATGGAAATCGATACTGCTGGTGGATTCTCGCTCTCCTGTCCTGCGGAGGAATCGTCGAATGCTGCGTAGGCTTCACCCCGAACAACCCGAGAACTTCACCTTCACTGCTGCCAACCGGCAATGGGCCGAAGCGCAGATCACCAAATACCCCGAAGGCCGTCAGGCCAGCGCGGTGATCCCTCTGCTGTGGCGCGCGCAAGAACAAGAGGGCTGGCTGAGCCGTCCGGCGATTGAATCCGTCGCTGACATGCTGGGCATGGCCTATATCCGCGTGCTCGAAGTCGCCTCGTTCTATTTCATGTTCCAGCTGCAGCCGGTTGGCTCGGTGGCGCATATTCAGGTGTGCGGGACCACGTCCTGCATGATCTGCGGGGCCGAGGATTTAATTGCGGTCTGCAAGGACAAGATCGCCGCCAAGCCGCATGCTTTGTCCGCCGATGGCAAGCTGAGCTGGGAAGAGGTCGAATGCCTTGGCTCTTGCACCAACGCGCCAATGGCGCAGATCGGCAAGGACTATTACGAAGACCTGACCGCCGAGGGTTTTGGCAAGATCATCGACGATCTGGCCGCTGGCAAGGTGCCGACACCGGGCCCTCAGAACGGGCGCTATGCGGCAGAGCCTTTGAAGGGGCTGACCAGCCTGTCAGAATATGACAGCGGCCGAACCCAGTATAACGCCAGCGTTCAGTTGGCGACTGATCTGGGGGATACCGTCAAGCGCATCGACGGGACCGAGGTTCCGATCCTGACGCCATGGCTGGGCAAGGATGGCAAGGCGGCGGCGACAAAGGCTGCTCCGAATCCTCCCAAGGCCCCCGCACCGGCCAAACCCGCGGTGAAACAAGCGGCTGAGGCGAAGGCGGTCAAAGAAGACCAGCCCGACACGCTTTCGGGTGCGCGGGACGGCAAGTCGGACGATCTGAAGCTGCTTAAAGGTGTCGGGCCTAAGCTTGAGAAGACGCTGAACGAGCTGGGCTTCTATCATTATGATCAGATCGCCAAATGGACGCCTGAGCAGGTTGCCTGGGTTGATGCGCGGCTGAAGTTCAAAGGCCGGATCGAGAGAGACGGCTGGATTGATCAGGCCACCAAGCTGGCGGCGGGTGAAGAAACCGAGTTCGCCAAGCGGGCCAAGGACGACGGTACATACGAAGACTAGGATGTGTGCCCGCTCTGGGCATTTAGGACAAGATGGACAAGGACAAGGAACAGGCCATGGCCCGCAAGGGTCGACATATCGGAGTGGTCATCGCCGTGACCATGCTGATCTGGCTTGCCATGACGATGTTCATTGGCCCTGCGATGGAACTGCCGGGACGCTATGCGCTGTTGTTTGATTTTGCCGCGCTGGCCGGTTTCATCTATGCGGGCGTCAACATATTTCAACTCTGGCGCATGCGTCAGGACAGCTGAAGGTAATACATGATGCTGAAGGATCAGGACAGGATCTTTACCAACATCTACGGGATGCACGAGCGTACTTTGCGCGGTGCACAGACCCGGGGGCATTGGGACGGCACTGCTGGCCTGATCGGCAACGGGCGCGACTGGATCATCCAGACGATGAAGGATTCAGGGCTGCGCGGCCGGGGCGGCGCGGGTTTTCCAACCGGTCTGAAGTGGTCCTTCATGCCCAAGGAAAGTGACGGTCGCCCGTCCTATCTGGTGGTGAACGCGGATGAATCCGAGCCTGGCACCTGCAAAGACCGTGAAATCATGCGCCACGATCCGCATACGCTGATCGAAGGCTGCCTGATAGCCTCTTTCGCGATGAATGCGCATACTTGCTATATCTACCTGCGCGGGGAATACATCCGCGAGCGTGAGGCGCTGCAGGCCGCGATTGACGAAGCCTATGACGCCGGTTTGTTGGGCAAGAACGCCGCTGGGTCAGGCTGGGATTTCGACTTGTTTCTGCATCACGGGGCGGGCGCCTATATCTGTGGTGAAGAAACTGCCCTGATCGAAAGCCTTGAGGGCAAAAAGGGCATGCCGCGGATGAAGCCACCGTTCCCGGCGGGCGCAGGTCTGTATGGGTGCCCGACCACGGTGAACAATGTGGAATCCATTGCGGTAGTGCCGACGATCTTGCGTCGCGGGGCCGACTGGTTCGCAGGCTTTGGCCGTCAGAACAATGCAGGCACCAAGCTGTTTGCGATCTCGGGCCATGTGAACAACCCCTGTGTGGTCGAAGAGGCAATGTCGATCCCGTTTGAACAGCTGATCGAAACCCATTGCGGCGGCATTCGCGGCGGCTGGGACAATTTGCTGGCGGTTATTCCGGGTGGTTCGTCGGTGCCCTGTGTGCGCGGTGAGAATATGCGCGACGCGATCATGGACTTTGACCACCTGCGCAACGATCTGGGCTCGGGCCTGGGTACGGCTGCGGTGATCGTGATGGATAAATCCACAGATATAATCAAAGCGATCTGGCGATTGTCGAAGTTTTACAAACATGAAAGCTGCGGTCAGTGCACGCCGTGTCGCGAAGGCACCGGATGGATGATGCGCGTCATGGACCGCCTTGTGCGCGGTGAGGCCGAGTTGGAAGAGATCGACATGCTGTTTGACGTGACCAAACAGGTGGAAGGCCACACGATCTGTGCCCTCGGTGATGCGGCAGCCTGGCCAATCCAGGGCCTGATCCGCAATTTCCGGGAAGAAATCGAAGACCGCATCAAGGCCCAGAAATCGGGCCGCACGGGTGCGATGGCAGCGGAGTGATTCAAATGGAAGTATTTTCGGACTATGGCCATGCACTTGCATCGGTGATGATCTTCACCCTCGTCGTCCTGTTCCTAGCCCCATTTTCGGCAATGGCCAAACAGGGTAAGGGGCTGGCGCCAGGCGCCACGCCCGAGCAAGATTATTCAGACAGGGCCTATCGGTTGAACCGTGCCTATCTGAACGGCACTGAAACGCTTCCTGCTTTTGCGGCTGTGACGATAGCGGCAATTTTGTTGGGGGTCAGCCCGTTTTGGGTAAACTTGCTCGCCTCCGTGGCACTGGTTTCGCGTCTGGCAATGCTGTTTGTTCATCTGCGTGGACTGGGTAAGCCGAACTCTGGCTTGCGCTCGGTTCTTTACGTGGTTGCCTGGCTTTGCATGTTCGTGATGGGGATCATGGCATTGGTGGCGGCGTTTTAATGATTGAACGAACTGTTGATCTTGTGACCAGAACCAAGAATGTTTCCCTCATCGGCGCAGTTTTACTGCTGGTGGCGGTTTCGGCCTGCGGGCTGGTTAAGCCTTCGGAAGATCGTATTCTATTCGATGGCAAGTCGTTCAGAGCCAAAGCAAAGCACATCAACAAAAAAGCGTCTCCTTCGGATTTCACCGTTGTGATCAAAGGAGTATCTGCCTCATTGGATGGTGCGCGCGAGGCTGGCCGTTATGAGGGCACTAAGTTTTGCATCGCGAATTTCGGATCCTCCAGGATCGACTGGAAGGTCGGGCCGGATACCGAACCACAAAACCTTCAGATCAACGATGACAGACTAACCTTTGCCGGGAGCTGCCGCCGTCCATGAAGCGGGTTTTTGCATATCACGCCGTGACAGGCCCATTGCTATTGCATAGCAATGCTGGCCTCCGTCGTCTTGGTCTTTCCAAGACGAAAGGATTTGTCATGTCTGGTATCAAAATGCTTGCCGTTGCAACGGCGCTGACACTGCCTGCGGTTGCTTTGGCTAAACCTCCCTTGCGCGAAGTCAAAGAGATCGACAACGAACTCTATTACATCGCAATCGCGAACGAAATTTCGGAATACTGCCCCTCCATCAGCGGACGGCGTATGAAGGCGATTGGTGTGATGTGGGGCTTGCGGTCGAAAGCGAACCAGTTGGGCTATTCCGACAGTGAAATCCGCTCTTATGTCGATTCGGATGCAGAAAAAGACCGAATGCGCGCCAAGGGCGAGGCCTATCTGGCCCAAAATGGCGTGTCGTATGACCGGCCGAATTCCTTCTGTACGCTTGGTCGTGCGGAAATTGAAAGAAACAGCGCCATCGGCGTGTATTTGAGGGCGAATTGAGTATGGGTTTCAGAGCTTTGATGACGGGCTTTGCTGGTGTTTTGCTTTTGGTCTTAGCTGGATGCGAGTCAACATCCAGCCAAGCTTTGGACGCTGACACATCTCGCGCTCAGTTTCGTACACAGGTTCCGCAGAGCCTCTATGATGTGGCCTTTGCCAACGCTATGGCAGAGCAGATTGCAGGCGGTTGTCCGAATTTGTCGCTCAATCGATCGCAGATCAGGCAAAGCATGAAAACGGTAGCTGACGACCTAGAAGCCAAGGGGTATCGGGAAAGTGATTTTGTCTATCTCGAAAGAAATTTGCCGCGGAAGCGGATACAGGACGACGCTATTCGTTATATCCAAGGAAACGGCATCGTGATTGGCGTTCCAGATACGATGTGCTCGGCAGGGCGAAGCGAAATCGCCAAAAAATCTGCTATCGGCACATTCCTGAAAGGGTAGTTTAAATCATGTCTGACCTCCGCAAAGTTAACATCGACGGACAGGAAATCGAAGTCGATGGTGCGATGACCCTGATTCAGGCCTGCGAACAGGCCGGGGTTGAAGTGCCGCGCTTTTGCTATCACGAGCGTCTGTCGATTGCCGGGAACTGCCGGATGTGTCTGGTCGAAGTTGTTGGGGGGCCGCCTAAACCTGCGGCCTCTTGTGCCATGCAGGTGCGCGATCTTCGTCCGGGGCCGGAAGGGCAAGCACCGGTGGTCAAAACCAACTCGCCCATGGTCAAGAAGGCCCGCGAAGGAGTGATGGAGTTCTTGCTGATCAACCACCCGCTGGATTGCCCGATCTGCGATCAGGGTGGCGAGTGCGATCTGCAGGATCAGGCGATGGCTTATGGGATGTCGGGCACGCGGTTTAAGGAAGCCAAGCGCGCGGTCGATGATCTGGATCTGGGTCCGCTGGTTGGTACCGCGATGACCCGCTGCATCAGTTGCACCCGCTGCGTGCGCTTTACAACCGAAGTGGCCGGGATCACTCAGATGGGTCAAACCGGACGGGGCGAAGACGCCGAGATCACGTCATATCTGAACCAGACGCTGGATTCGAATCTGCAAGGTAATATCATCGACTTGTGCCCCGTCGGGGCGCTGACCTCGAAACCCTATGCTTTTACCGCGCGCCCTTGGGAACTGACCAAGACCGAAAGCATCGACGTGATGGATGCATTGGGTTCGAACATTCGTGTGGATACCAAAGGGCGCGAAGTCATGCGCTTTTTGCCGCGCAATCATGATGGCGTGAACGAAGAATGGATCAGTGATAAGACGCGGTTTGTGTGGGACGGCCTGCGTCGTCAGCGGCTGGACAAGCCATACTTGCGTGAAAACGGTAAGCTGCGCCCGGCGACGTGGCCCGAGGCGTTGACCAAAGCGGCCGAGGCGTTGAAAGGGGCTGAAAAGCCCGCCGGTATCGTGGGCGACTTGGCCCCGGTCGAGGCTACGTTTGCTCTGAAGCAGATGATTGAAGGGCAGGGCGGGGTTGTCGAATGCCGTACCGATGGCGCCAAGTTGCCAACGGGCAACCGCGCGGCCTATGCCGGGACCGCTGCGATCGAAGATATCGACAGCGCCGAGCGCATTCTGCTGATCGGAACCAACCCGCGTGATGAGGCGCCGGTGCTGAACGCGCGCATTCGCAAAGCCTGGGCGCATGGGGCTGAGATTGCTGTGGTCGGTCCAGCAGTCGATCTGACCTATGATTACCACCATGTCGGCGATGATCGTGCGGCATTGCAGCAGGTGGTGGATATGGGCGGAGATGATGAGGTCAAGGGCAAACGCTCGTTGGTCATCATTGGTCAGGGTGCATTGCAGGAAGCGGATGGCGCTGCGGTTTTGGCCGCTGCGCAAACCATTGCGGCGAATACCGAAAGCGGTTTGATTGTCCTGCACACAGCCGCCTCACGTGTTGGTTCTATGGATGTCGATGCCACCAACGAAGGTGGCATGGATACAATCAGCGCGGCGGATGTGATCTATAATCTCGGTGCCGATGAAGTTGAAATCGGCGACGGCGCCTTTGTCATCTATCAGGGCAGCCATGGCGATCGAGGTGCGCACCGCGCCGACGTGATCCTGCCGGGCGCAGCCTATACCGAGGAAAACGGCCTGTTCGTGAACACCGAAGGCCGCCCGCAACTGGCGATGCGTGCCGGGTTTGCACCAGGTGAGGCGAAGGAAAACTGGGCGATCCTGCGCGCTTTGTCTGCCGAACTGGGTGCGACGCTGCCTTATGACTCGCTGGCGCAACTACGCACCGCGCTGATCGAGGCGGTGCCGCATCTGGCCCGTATCGACGAGGTGATCGAAAACGAGGTTCAGGCGCTGAAGCTCGGCCCTCTGGGCAAGGCGAGCTTCCGTCACACCGTCAAGGACTTCTACCTGAGCAACCCGATTGCACGGGCCTCGCAGTTGATGGCTGAGCTATCGGCGCAGACGCAGGCACGCAAAGGCGAAAAGATCGCGGCGGAATGAACCGAAACTCTGTCATATCGCATTTCGACCCTGTGCTGGTCGGACAGGGGCTCGCCCCTGTTTTGCCTATGAAACGGAATAAAAAGGGTGGCGTAGAGGCTGCAGATGCTGTTTACACCAACGCGCCGACCCAGACGCACTTTACGCAGGCACATGGCCTTAGCATTTCGTGCGGAAAACGGAATACCCACGGTGTGAGGACCAATGGCTGAATTCTTTAACACCCCAGGCGGAATAGCCCTCATCATTCTGGCACAAGTGCTTGCCGTTGTGGCCTTTGTGATGATCTCGCTGTTGTTCCTTGTCTATGGAGACCGGAAGATCTGGGCGGCGGTTCAGATGCGCCGTGGCCCCAACGTGGTGGGCGTCTATGGCCTGCTGCAATCGGTGGCCGATGCGCTGAAATATGTTGTTAAAGAGGTGGTTATCCCAGCGGGTGCAGACCGCACCGTCTTTATCCTCGCGCCGTTGACCTCATTTGTTCTGGCGATGATCGCCTGGGCCGTGATTCCGTTCAACGACGGCTGGGTGCTGTCGGATATAAATGTCGCCATCCTGTATGTCTTCGCCGTGTCCTCGTTGGAGGTTTATGGCGTGATCATGGGGGGGTGGGCGTCGAACTCAAAGTACCCTTTCCTTGGCTCATTGCGCTCTGCCGCTCAGATGATTTCCTACGAGGTCTCGATTGGTCTGATCATCATCGGTGTGATCCTGTCGACCGGGTCGATGAACTTCGGTGACATCGTGCATGCGCAAGACGGGCGCTTTGGGTTCTTCAGCTGGTACTGGTTGCCGCATTTCCCAATGGTCTTCCTGTTCTTCATCTCGGCGCTGGCCGAAACCAACCGCCCACCGTTTGACTTGCCAGAGGCGGAATCCGAACTGGTCGCGGGCTATCAGGTCGAATACTCGGCCACGCCTTTCCTGTTGTTCATGGCTGGCGAATATATCGCCATTTTCCTGATGTGCGCGCTGACCACGCTGCTGTTTTTCGGCGGCTGGCTGTCCCCGATCCCGGGCCTGCCCGACGGCGTGTTGTGGATGGTCGCGAAGATGGCGTTCTTCTTCTTCCTCTTCGCAATGGTCAAGGCGATCACGCCGCGCTACCGCTATGACCAGCTGATGCGGCTGGGTTGGAAAGTCTTCCTGCCCTTCTCGCTGGCTTGGGTAGTCTTCGTGGCCTTTGCGGCGAAATTCGACTGGTTCTGGGGGGCATTCGCCCGTTGGAGCGTAGGAGGCTGACATGACCCAAATCGACTACACCCGCGCCGCTAAGTACTTCCTGCTACAGGACTTCTGGGTCGGCATGAAGCTGGGACTGAAGTACTTCTTCGCACCGAAGGCCACCCTGAACTACCCGCATGAAAAGGGTCCTCTGTCTCCGCGTTTTCGCGGTGAACACGCCCTGCGTCGCTATCCCAACGGTGAAGAACGCTGTATTGCCTGCAAACTCTGCGAGGCGATCTGCCCTGCACAGGCCATTACAATCGACGCCGAACCGCGCGAAGATGGCAGCCGCCGTACCACGCGCTATGACATCGACATGACCAAGTGCATCTATTGCGGTTTCTGCCAAGAGGCCTGCCCGGTCGATGCCATCGTCGAAGGTCCTAATTTCGAATTCGCCACGGAAACCCGCGAAGAGTTGTTCTACGACAAGGAAAAACTGCTGGATAACGGCGAACGCTGGGAAGCCGAGATCGCCCGCAATCTGGAAATAGACGCGCCGTATCGCTAAGCGAGAAAACTAATGAATGACGCAACAGAAAGTTTCCAATTTCATGTGTCCGGTCTGCCGGCGCTGTTGTTAATATTGGGCATAGCATTTTTGGCCGTTGGTATTCCCTCGCTAAAGATTGCGAAAAGAACAGGTTCATCGAAATGGCTGGCACTTCTGATGTGTATCCCATTCGTGAACATCATTGTCATTTGGGTTTTTGCGAACTCTCCCTGGCCCAAGGTTGATGGGAAATTGATCAATGAATGACGCCCCGACAAATCCGTTTGAGCTGATGATGAAGCAGGCGCAGGACATGGCCAAGGCGATGAACCCTGCGATGGAGAGCTTCTCGCCCAAAGGGTTCGAAACTCTATGGCCGACCATGCCGAAAGAAGTCATGGAGATGATGTTCGGCAACACCGTCAACAAAGACGGGTTGGATGCCAAGACTCGCCTGTTGCTGACACTGGCCGGGCTGACCTGTCAGGGCGCGCAGGCGGATGCGGCGGTGCGTCAGACCGTGCGCCACGCTGTGGAAGCCGGTGCCAAGAAACAAGAGATCGTGGAAACGATCGGTCAGATGTCGGTCTTTGCCGGCATCCCGGCCATGACCCGCGCGCTGGAATTGGCGCAAGAGGTCATGGGCGATAACGAGGATGAGGATCAATGACCGTCTTTGCCTTCTATCTGTTCGCCATCAGCGCCATCACCGGCGGGCTGTTCACGGTGATCAGCCGCCAGCCGGTGCATTCCGTGCTGTGGTTGATCCTGTCCTTCCTGTCCGCGGCAGGATTGTTTGTGCTGCTGGGGGCTGAGTTCGTGGCGATGCTGCTGATCATCGTCTATGTCGGCGCGGTCGCGGTTCTGTTCCTGTTCGTCGTGATGATGCTGGACGTGGATTTTGCTGAGCTCAAGGCCGAGATGGCACGCTATATGCCGCTGGCCTTGCTGATCGGTCTGGTCATCCTGATGCAGTTTGTCATGGCCTTTGGGGCTTGGGATAGCGCGCAAGGTGCTGCCGCCAATCTGGCACAGCCGGTTCCAGTGGATCGTCACAATACCGAGGCACTGGGTGTCATCCTTTACGACCAATACTTCCTTCTTTTCCAACTGGCGGGCCTGATCCTGCTGGTCGCCATGATCGGCGCCATCGTGCTGACGCTGCGCCACCGTCAGGACATCAAGCGTCAGGACATCATCGGCCAGATGATGCGCGACCCGGCCAAAGCGATGGAACTGAAAGACGTGAAACCGGGGCAGGGGTTGTGAGGTTCGGTGCCATCATATCTGGTTTTGCTGTGGCAAGTATGCCTTTGTCAGTAGTCGCGTTTCCAATAACGGAGTGCGATGGCCTGCCGTTGTTGTCCCATCATTGGATTGCAACTGAGCACCAAGTGATCGGTGACGGAGTTGTAGCTTTCTACGAAGCCGGCGGTCTTTGCGACGAAGAATTGGGATGCACGGAATCGACATTCCTAAAAATTTCAGCTTGCGAGACTGGGCAAACACTTAATGTCGTGACGCAACTCAACAGGGAATACGACAATACCCTTCTGGATCGAACTGACGAGGCAAGTGAAACCCTACAAAAACTGGCCAAAGGTGGTGCAAGCCATTCGTGGGATTCGGTGAAAAAGACATTCGATCAGAAAGCCTTCGACGTCAGCGAAATCACGGAAACGAATGAAAACTGCGCCTGTGCGGCGGCTTTTCCAGAGCTCCGAAACGGGAAAGAGAAATTCGAGGGACTATGAGACGATGATCGGACTTGAACACTATCTTACGGTCGCGGCGACGCTGTTCGTCATCGGCATCTTCGGTCTCTTCCTGAACCGCAAGAACGTCATCATCCTGCTGATGAGCATCGAGTTGATGCTGCTGGCGGTGAATATCAACCTCGTGGCGTTTTCCAGCTTCCTGGGCGATCTGGTCGGGCAGGTGTTTACGCTGTTCGTGCTGACCGTGGCGGCGGCCGAAGCGGCGATCGGGCTGGCCATTCTGGTCTGCTTCTTCCGCAACCGCGGCTCGATCGCGGTTGAAGACGTCAATATGATGAAGGGGTAAGGGCACATGGAAACCACCATCCTCTTTGCCCCGCTGGTGGGCGCGATCCTGTGCGGGTTCGGCTGGAAGTTCATAGGCGAGAAAGCCGCCATGTGGACCGCCACGGGCCTGCTGTTTCTGGCCTGTCTGCTGTCGTGGATCGTGTTCCTGACATTCGACGGCCACACCCAGCAGATCGAGATCATGCGCTGGATCGAAAGCGGCTCGCTCTCGACAAGCTGGGCCATTCGTCTGGACCGGTTGACCGCGATCATGCTGATTGTGGTGACGACCGTCTCGGCGCTGGTGCACCTGTATTCCTTTGGCTACATGGATCACGATCCGCAATGGCGCGAAGGCGAAAGCTATAAGCCACGCTTCTTTGCCTATCTGTCCTTCTTTACCTTTGCCATGCTGATGCTGGTGACGGCGGATAATCTGGTTCAGATGTTCTTTGGCTGGGAAGGTGTGGGCGTCGCGTCTTATCTGCTGATCGGGTTCTATTACCGCAAGCCAAGCGCCAATGCGGCGGCGATGAAGGCGTTTATCGTCAACCGGGTTGGGGACTTTGGCTTTGCGCTTGGTATCTTTGCGCTATTCCTGCTGACCGACAGCATCAATTTCTCGGACATCTTCGCCTCTGCCCCGGCATTGGCCGAAGAGAAGCTGCACTTCCTGTGGGGTGAATGGACCGCGATCGAGGTGATCTGCGTTCTGCTGTTCATCGGTGCGATGGGCAAATCGGCACAGTTGTTCCTGCACACCTGGTTGCCGGATGCGATGGAAGGTCCGACGCCTGTATCAGCCCTGATCCACGCCGCGACCATGGTGACTGCGGGTGTATTTTTGATCTGCCGCATGTCTCCGCTGATGGAGTTTGCGCCGGGTGCGACCGGGTTCATCACCTTCCTCGGCGCTTCGACGGCTTTCTTTGCAGCGACCGTGGGATTGGTTCAGACCGATATCAAACGTGTTATCGCCTATTCGACCTGTTCGCAGCTTGGTTACATGTTCGTGGCCGCAGGCGTTGGCATGTATTCGGCGGCGATGTTCCACCTGCTGACCCATGCGTTCTTCAAGGCGCTGCTGTTCCTTGGGGCCGGTTCTGTGATCCACGCGATGCATCACGAGCAAGAGATGACGGAATATGGCGGGTTACGGAAGAAAATCCCCTACACGTTTTGGGCGATGATGATCGGTACGCTGGCTATTACCGGGGTTGGCATTCCGCTGACCACATTCGGTTTTGCCGGGTTCTTGTCCAAGGATGCCATCATCGAAAGCGCCTTTGCCGGAGGCACCGGCTATGCGTTCTGGATGCTGGTGATTGCGGCGGTATTTACGTCATTCTACAGCTGGCGTCTGATTTTCCTGACCTTCTATGGCGAGCCGCGCGGGGACAAGCACACGCATGACCATGCGCATGAAAGCCCGTTGGTCATGCTGGTTCCGCTGGGCGTTCTTTCGCTGGGTGCGGTTTTCGCCGGGATGATCTGGTATGGCAACTTTTTTGGCCACACCGACAAGGTCGGCCAGTTCTATGGCATTCCGGTTGCAGAGGCTTCGGTGGATGGCCACGCGGCAGAGGGCGCGCATGGGGACGATACCCATGCCGAAGATGATCACGGCGACGATACGCATGCGGATGCTGGTCACGCGGAGGACAGCCATGGTGAGAAGGACGCGCAGGGCGGCGATCACCATTATGCCTTTGTTGGAACGCCCGGAGAAGGCGCGCTCTACATCGCACCGGACAATCATGTGCTGGACGATGCGCATGCTGTTCCGAAATGGGTCAAGGTCTCACCCTTCGTTGCGATGCTGCTTGGTTTCATCGTGGCCTATTGGTTCTATATCGTGAATACGACGTTGCCCGCGCGCTTGGCAGCAAACCAGCGTCCGCTTTATCTGTTCCTGCTGAACAAATGGTACTTTGATGAGATCTATGACGCGATCTTCGTCAAACCTGCCTTGGCACTTGGGCGGTTCCTGTGGAAACGCGGAGACGGCAACACGATTGACGGTTTCCTGAACGGGGTAGCGATGGGCATCGTGCCATTCTTAACCCGCCTCGCAGGCAAGGCGCAGACTGGTTACATATTTACCTATGCCTTCTGGATGGTCCTGGGAATTGCTGCCCTGGTCACCTGGATGTCGATCGGCGGAGGCGCACACTAATGGACAATATCCTCTCGATCGTCACCTTCATCCCCGCAGCGGCGGCCGCCATTCTGGGGCTGTTTCTGCAGGGCGACGACGCAGCCGCGCAACGCAATGCCAAATGGGTGGCCATGGTTGCGACGACGGTGACCTTCCTGGTCTCGATTGGCATCTATACCGGCTTTGATCCTGAAAACACCGGCTTCCAGATGGTGGAAGAGGGCCAGTGGCTGATGGGTCTGAAATACAAGATGGGTGTGGATGGCATCAGCGTCCTGTTCGTGTTGCTGACCACTTTCATTATGCCGCTGACAATTCTGGCCAGCTGGAATGTGACAGACCGCGTCAAGGAATACATGATTGCTTTCCTGCTGCTGGAAACGCTGATGCTTGGCGTGTTCATGGCGCTGGACCTGGTGCTGTTCTACCTGTTCTTCGAAGCGGGTCTGATCCCGATGTTCCTGATCATCGGCATCTGGGGTGGTAAAGAGCGCATCTATGCCAGCTTCAAGTTCTTCCTCTACACGTTCCTTGGCTCTGTGCTGATGCTGGTGGCTATGGTTGCGATGTATGCGGATGCAGGCACGACGGATATCGAAGCGCTGATGGCGCATCATTTCTCGTCCGACAGCTTTACCGTTCTGGGCATCCATATCGTAGGCGGTATGCAGACGCTGATGTTCCTGGCGTTCTTTGCCTCATTTGCGGTGAAGATGCCGATGTGGCCGGTCCACACCTGGCTGCCGGATGCACACGTGCAGGCGCCGACCGCAGGGTCGGTCGTGCTGGCGGCGATCCTGTTGAAGATGGGTGGCTATGGCTTCCTGCGGTTCAGCCTGCCGATGTTCCCGGTGGGGTCGGCGGTGATGACCGATCTGGTGCTGTGGATGTCGGCCATCGCTGTGGTTTACACATCGCTGGTTGCTCTGGTGCAGGAGGATATGAAAAAGCTGATCGCTTATTCCTCGGTCGCACATATGGGCTTTGTCACCATGGGCATCTTTGCGGCAAACCAGCAGGGTGTCGACGGAGCCATCTTCCAGATGCTCAGCCACGGGTTCATCTCGGCGGCGCTCTTCCTGTGTGTCGGCGTGATCTATGACCGGATGCACACCCGCGAAATCGAGGCCTATGGCGGTCTGGTAATCCGGATGCCTGCCTACGCGCTGGTCTTCATGCTGTTCACCATGGCTAATGTCGGCCTGCCGGGCACCAGTGGGTTCATCGGAGAGTTCCTGACCCTGATGGGCGCTTTCCAGGTCAATACCTGGGTGACTGCTGTGGCCGCGACCGGTGTTATCTTCTCGGCGGGATATGCTTTGTGGCTGTATCGTCGGGTCGTATTTGGGGATCTTATCAAAGAAAGCCTCAAGGCGATGACTGATATGAGCTCGCGCGAGCGGTTGATATTTGCCCCCCTGATCGTCATGACGATCCTGTTGGGTGTGTATCCGTCGCTAGTAACAGATGTGATTGGCAACTCGACTGCCGCGCTGATTTCGAACTATGATACGGCTCTGGCCGCGGCTGAGACCGCGACCCAGACAGCCGCCTCGCATTAAGGAGGCTTTGGAGACATGATCCAGGCTGATCTGACAATTATCCTGCCAGAGATCGTTCTGGCACTATATGCGATGGCGGCATTGCTTGCGGCTGTTTACACCACCAAGGACGGGCTTGCGCCGACATTGGTCTGGGTGACAGCAGGGCTGATGGCGCTGCTGGCGTTCTGGATCGCCACCAATGGCGACGGAACGAACATCGCGTTTAACGGCATGTTCGTTGATGACGGATTCGCGCGCTTTGCCAAAGTGGCGATCCTGCTATCTGCCGCAGCCGTTTTGATGATGAGCCAGGACTATATGACCCGCCGCGGGTTGTTGCGTTTCGAATACCCTTTGCTGGTGGCGCTTGCCGCTGTCGGCATGATGATGATGGTCAGCGCGGGTGACCTGATGTCTCTGTATATGGGGCTCGAGCTGCAGTCGCTGGCGCTATACGTTGTGGCTGCGCTGCGTCGTGACAGCGCCAAATCCACCGAGGCTGGCCTGAAATATTTCGTTCTGGGCGCGCTTAGCTCGGGCTTACTGCTGTATGGGGCTTCGCTTGTCTACGGCTTTACGGGTACCACGTTGTTCTCGGGCATCATTCAGACCGTTCACCACGGCGATGTGACCCTCGGGTTGCTGTTTGGGTTGATCTTCCTGATCTCGGGGCTCGCGTTCAAGGTTTCGGCTGTTCCGTTCCACATGTGGACGCCGGATGTCTATGAAGGATCGCCCACACCAGTCACTGCCTTCTTCGCCACGGCGCCCAAAGTGGCCGCCATGGCCCTGTTTGCCCGCGTGTTGCACGACGCATTTGGAGGTGTCGTAAAGGACTGGCAGCAGGTGATCGTACTCTTGTCTGTTCTGTCTATGCTGTTGGGGGCCGTGGCTGCCATCGGACAACGCGACATTAAACGGCTGATGGCGTTTTCGTCGATTGCCCATATGGGGTATGCGCTGATCGGACTGGCGGCTGGGACCGAGCTGGGTATCAAGGCGATGCTGATGTATCTGGCGATTTACGTGACCATGAATGTCGGAACTTTCGCCTTTATCCTGATGATGGAACGGGACGGTAAACCTGTTACCGACATTGACGCCTTGCGCCAGTATTCCAAACGCGATCCGGGTAAGGCTCTGGCCGTGCTGATCCTGATGTTCAGCCTTGCCGGTGTTCCACCGATGCTTGGGTTCTTTGCGAAATTCGGCGTCTGGCAAGCGGGTATTGAGGCTGGCCTGACCGGTCTGGTTATCATGTCTGCCATCGCCTCGGTGATCGGTGCATTCTATTACCTGCGGATCGTATACTATATGTATTTCGGTGCCGAGAATGACGACCCGATCGACGCAAATTCGTCTCCGGTTCTGTGGGTTGCTCTGATGGGGTCAGCTGCATTGATGTTGGTTGGCGTATTCTATCAGTTTGGGATTGAGGGCGCAGCGGCAGCTGCAGCGGCGACGCTTGTTAACTGATTTCGACCATTGCCCGCGGCCTAATGTTCTTGTGACATGAGCGATTGGCCGGATGGATATGGCCTGCATGTATTGCAAGAGGTCGATAGCACTCTGAACGAAGCCGCCCGGATCGCGCCGATGGCTCAGGGTCCGGTCTGGATCCTGGCGCACCGCCAGACACAGGCGCGCGGTCGGCGCGGACGGGTCTGGACCAACCCCGAGGGAAATCTTGCCGCAACGCTGCTGATGCGGCCCGCAGGACGCCCGGAACAGGCCGCTCTGCGCAGTTTTGTCGCCGCCTTGGCCCTGTTTGATGCATGTGTGGCGGTCACCGGACGCATATCGGGTTTGTCGCTAAAATGGCCCAATGATGTGTTGCTGAACGGTGGCAAGCTTGCGGGGATACTGCTGGAAAGTACCGGGCAGGGGCGGGACGTCTCGCATTTGGCAATCGGCATCGGCGTCAATCTCGCGCAGGCACCGGCTGCAGATAAAGTCGAACCAGGTGCGCTAAGGCCGGTTTCGCTGTTGTCCGAGACAGGGGCAGATGTCACCACCGAAGACTTTTTGACCGAGCTTGCATCGGCCTATGCGCGTTTCGAGGCCCAGTTTGTAACCTACGGGTTCGAACCCATCCGCGCTGCCTGGTTGTCCCGCGCAGCTAAGCTGGGTGAGGTCATCACCGCGCGTACTGTCACCACTGAGACCGTCGGGACCTTCGAAACGGTGGACGCACGGGGTAACCTTGTCCTAAACACCGCGAAGGGCCGCGTCAGCATACCTGCGGCAGACGTATTTTTCTGAAAGGGGCAACAATGCTTCTAGCCATCGACTGCGGCAACACCAATACCGTTTTCTCGATCTGGGACGGTGAGGAATTTGTCTGCACGCTGCGCACGTCTACGCACCATGCCCGAACGGCGGATGCCTATTTCACTTGGTACTCTACGCTGGTCAAACATTATGAGATCGAAGCTGATATCACCGATGTGATTATCGCCTCGACCGTGCCGCGTGTGGTTTTCAATCTGCGCGTCTTTGCGGACCGGTTTTTTGGCTGTCGCCCATTGGTCGTGGGCAAGCCAGAGTGTCTGCTGCCTGTCAGCCCGCGCATAGACGAGGGTACGGTCCCTGGCCCGGATCGCCTGGCCAATGCTGCCGGGGCGTTTGAACGGCATGGCGGGGATGTGGTTGTTGTCGATTTTGGAACGGCCACCAACTTTGACGTGGTGTCTTCGGATGGAGCATATGTCGGCGGCATCATCGCCCCAGGTGTAAACCTGAGCCTTGAAGCGTTGCACCAGGGGGCCGCCGCGTTGCCGCATATCGACATTACACGTCCCGAAAAAGTGATCGGAACAAATACGGTTGGCTGCATTCAATCTGGCGTGTATTGGGGCTATTCCGGTCTGATCGAAGGGCTGATTGCCCGGATCAAGACGGAATACGGCATGCCGATGAAAGTCGTGGGAACCGGGGGGCTTGCGCCTCTGTTCGATCAGGCAGATGTTGGGTTTGACGCTATAGAAGACGATTTGACGATGCACGGACTGACCGTGATCCATCGCTATAACAAGGAAAATGGCTCAACATGAGCAGTGAACGACTGATCTATCTGCCCCTGGGCGGGGCGGGCGAAATTGGGATGAATGCCTATGTCTATGGCTATGGCAAGCCGGGAAAGGAGAAGCTGATCCTTGTCGATCTTGGTGTAACCTTCCCAGATATGGACACAACACCCGGTGTCGACCTGATCCATGCCGATATCAACTGGCTAAAAGAACGTGCCGACCGGCTTGAGGCGGTATTCGTCACCCATGCCCACGAAGATCATGTCGGCGCTGTGGCGCATTGCTATGACGACTTGGGCGCCCCGATCTATGCACGCGCTTTCACCGCAAATCTCGCACGTCGCAAGATGGAAGAGAAAGCCCATCCGACAGACGCGGTTCAGACCCTGTCAGCCTGGCCTGAACAGGTGACGGTTGGCCCGTTTACAGTCGGGTTTTTGCCGGTATCGCACTCGATCCCCGAAAGTGCGGCGCTTGTCATAGACTCGCCTGCGGGGCGAATCGTGCATACAGGGGATTTCAAGCTGGATGCCAACCCTGTGGTAGGTGAACCGTTTGATCAGGACCTTTGGGCAGAGATTTCAAAGGACGGTGTGAAAGCATTGGTCTGCGACAGCACAAATGTGTTTTCAACGCATGCGGGCCGCTCGGAATCCGAGGTAGGGCCCGAGATCACCAAATTGGTCGAAAATGCCAAATCAATGGTGGTTGCGACGACTTTTGCCTCGAATGTCGCACGGGTGAAGACGCTGGCCGAGGCTGGGCAGCGCGCGGGACGCTCGGTCGTTCTGTTGGGTCGTGCGATGCGGCGGATGATCGAGGCCGCGACGGAAACCGGTATTCTCACGGATTTTCCCAAGGTTATCAGCGCCGAAGAGGCCGTAGATATCCCGCGCCAGAACCTGATGCTGATCGTAACCGGCAGCCAGGGCGAACGCCGTGCGGCCAGTGCCCAGCTTGCACGCGGTAAATACCGCGGGATCGAGTTGAAGGAAGGCGATCTGTTCCTGTTCTCGTCGAAGACGATACCGGGCAATGAGAAGGGCGTAATCTTCATCATGAACCAGCTCAGCGAAAAAGGCGTTGATGTGGTGGATGACAGCTCGGGTCTGTATCACGTCTCTGGCCATGCCAACCGGCCTGATCTGGAAAAAGTGCACGCCATAGTCAACCCGCAGATGGTTATTCCCATGCATGGTGAACACCGACATCTGCGCGAACATGCTAAACTGGCCGAAGCGGGTGGTCGTACCGGGGTTGTGGCAGTCAATGGCACGATGCTGGATCTCACCGGCAATGCCCCCAAGGTCGTCGACTACGTCGAGACAGGCCGAACTTATCTGGATGGAACCGTAAAGGTCGGAGCCTTGGATGGAGTTGTCCGCGACCGCATTCGCATGGCCTTGAACGGGCATGTAACCGTGACGGTTATTTTAGACGAAGAAGACGAACCGTTGGGTGAACCTTGGTGCGATACGATGGGCTTGGCCGAGACCGGAACATCGCGCGCAGCACTGGTCGAAGTTCTGGAAGAGGACCTGAACCAGTTCCTCATGCGGGCGGATGCCAAAACCCGGCGCGACGATGACAAGCTGGAAGAGGCACTGCGCCGGATCGTGCGTCAGACAGCAAAGACCGAGATCGGCAAAAAGCCCGAGGTGACCACGGTGATCAGCCGAATGAAGTAGGTTCGGCTAGAAGTCCTGTTCGGACATTGGATAGCCTTTGATCTGTAAGAACAGGCTTTGTTCTTCTTGATTGAGGAAGAACGGAACGCTTTGGGGTGGTTCGGGTCGTGTGACCCGGGCTGCGACTTCGGCCAGAACAACTTCGGTTATGAAGGGAAGATCAAGCTCGCGCGCCTTGTTCAACGGAACCCATTGCAGGTGAGACAACTCATCCGAAGCGCGGCCAAAGTCATCCAGATCGCCTTGCAGGGCGTCTGCATCTACCAAAAAGAATCGTGCATCGAACCGGCGCGTACGGCCGGGCGGGGTGACGGCGCGAAAAACAAACTGCAATGCCTGTGCAGAGGGCAGAAATCCTGCCTCTGCATAGCTTTGCCAGTCAATCGGCACCTCACCTGTCCAAGCGCCGGGAACTCCAAGCACCAGGCCGGTTTCCTCCCAGAGCTCGCGGATTGCGGCGGCCGCCAAAGCATTCTGCAGCCCGGGCGGAGACTGTTCAGTAAGCCGATCGCGGCAGAGCTGGGACATGTCAGCCGATAGCGGGACAAGGGCGTCCTCTGCGTCTACCGCGCCACCTGGAAACACGAATTTGTTCGGCATAAAAACGGCTTTTGCGCCCCTTTGACCCATCAAAATGGAAGGGTTCGTCATCCGGTCCCGCAACACGATAACTGTTGCAGCGTCCCGTATAGCCGTTTTGTCTGTACTCATCTCAGGGCCGACCCAATCATTCCAGTCATCGGTCCGTTTCGAACCCATGCATCCGTCGTGCCCACTGATAGGCGACAACGGCCCCTTTCATTCGCGGTAGCAGGAACAGTGTCAAGGCTGTACATCCGAATGCAAAAATCAGGAACATGTTCAGCGGGTCAGGGCGCCACTGGACATAAGAGATGTGCAAAGCGGGCGCCAGCAGGTGACCGACCAACAGGATCGTCAGATAGGCTGGACCGTCATCCGCACGGTGATGAAACAGTTCCTGACCACAGCTGCTGCAGCTGTCATTCACCTTCAGGTAGCTGTGCAACAGCTTGCCTTCACCGCATTTTGGGCAGCGGCAGCGGAAGCCTTTGATTAGCGCAGGCCGGGTTGGACGGTCGTTCTCGGATATTGTGTCGATCGTTTGATCTGTCATTTTGAAACTCGCGCATTCAGATTGCCCTGATATTGCGCTTGTTTTGCCCCACAGAAAAGGGGGGTGCGTCGCTTTGTGCCGCGATGAGATGTCCGGAAATTATGAGGTCGATGGCAGTGAGCAACAGAAAAAATTCAAATTGGGCGACGGAAACCGAAAACTGCACCGTTTTAACCTATGTGAGCAGCGACAAACCGGTCGCGAGAAACAAAGGAAAACGATATGAAAAGCGCGAAACTTATCCCGGCCATTCTGGTATCGGCCATAGCATTGACAGGCACAACCGCCTTGGCTGTCGGTCCGAAAGGCCGTGAGGACGTGACCTTTCAAGAGTTGGACCTGAACAATGATGGTCAGGTCACGCAGGAAGAAATGCAAACCTATAGGCAACAGCGTTTCACCAATGCCGACACCAGTGGCGACGGCATGTTGAGCGTCGACGAGATGCAAGCGGCTAGCCAGAAGAAGGCGAATGAGCGTGTGAATCAAATGTTCGAAAAGCATGACGCCAATCAAGATGGCCTCTTGTCCGATGATGAGTTGCCCAAGCCGCGCCGTGCTGGCAAGATGTTTGACCGCATCGACGCGGACAAAAATGGCACGATCTCGGAACAGGAATTTGCCGATGCGAAAAACCGGATGGGCTGGCATCACAAAAAACGTGACAAGGCTGGCACCGACGACAGCTAATGAAGGATGCGGGACCTGAGTACCTCATCAACGGGGGCTCGCAGCCAAAGTCAGGCTGCGGGCGACCCCGGAGACGATGCATTGTTGCGGCGGTTCGCCGAGGGTGACGCTGATGCGGCACGCATTTTGACCGATCGGCTTGGGCCGCGCAGTTTTTCGGTGGCGCTCAGGCTGTTGAACGACCGGGCCGAAGCCGAAGATGTCACACAGGAAGCCATGATGCGCCTATGGAAGATGGCGCCGGATTGGGTTGCTGGACAGGCAAAGGTGTCGACTTGGCTTTACCGGGTCACTCTGAACCTGTGTGTCGATATTCGGCGGAAGAAATCGGCGGACAGTCTTTCTGATGTTGCCGAACCTGAAAGCGATGCGATCAGTGCAACCGAACACCTTCAGGATGCCGCCAGGTTGGACGCACTGCAGTTCGCGTTGGCGCAACTTCCGGACCGGCAACGTCAGGCTGTTGTCTTGCGCCACATCGAAGAGTTGCCCAATCCCGAAATCGCGGGAATCATGGATGTTTCCGTCGAAGCTGTAGAGAGTCTGACAGCTCGGGGAAAGCGGGCACTGGCACAGCAGTTAGCCACAAGAAGAGACGAGTTGGGATATGCCGATGGATGAAAATAGCGACCTGAATCACCTGTTTTTACGTGCTCGTCAAGAAGATGAGCCGTTACCCGATGCTCTCGCCCTTCGTATTCTGGCCGATGCGGAAACCGTTCGTTTGCAAAGGCTTCAGAAATCACCCCAAGGGTTCTGGGCACAGGCATTGGATAGTTTCTTTGGCTGGCAGGGGATGGGAGGTTTGGCGGCCGCGGGCATTGCTGGCATCTGGATTGGATTGACTGCCCCGGCCTTTTTGCCTGATCCGGCGACGTTGCTTTATTCGCAATCCTCTGGCTTTGAGGTTGCGGATATGGATCTGAATACAATCTTCCTGGAGGAAGGCGAATGAGCGAACAGTCAAAACCTAAACGCCGGTGGATGCCTGTCCTGCTGATCGTGTCCCTTGCTATCAATCTGCTAGTCGTCGGTGCGGTTGTTGGCACGGCGCTGCGCGTCAGAAACAATGACCACGTCAAAACCCCTCCGGGATTTGGATCGGCGCTTTATCGCGCGCTTCCCAAGCATGAACGCCAGGCGATGCGGGCCGAGCTTTCGGGCCTGCACCGCCAAGGTGTCGATCATCGGGCGGCGGATTTTCAAGCCCTTGGCGACGCACTTCGCGCCGAACCCTTTGCGGCTGACGCTGTAGAGGCTTTGTTGGGTCAGCAGGCGCAGGTGATGTCAGAGATGCAGTCTGCTTTGCAGGAACAGTGGCTGATCCGTGTGTCAGCCATGAGCCCGAAAGAACGCGTCGAATACGCTGATCGTCTGGAAGATGTGGTGCACCGAAAATCGAAAGCGGGCAGAAAACACGACTGACCGGATCAGGCTGCGTGATCCTGGACCATGACCTGATTGCGTCCCGCCTTTTTCGCAGCATACAGGGCTGTATCCGCAGATTTTATCATGTTGTCCAATGGTGCGGGTGGGATGCCCCGGCGAAACGTGTTGTCATCAGCTGTAATGAGGCCGATGCTGATTGTCACTGCGATTGGTTCGGCGGCCTCGGATAGGTCAAATGGACACTGGCAGATGTCGTCGCAGACGGTTCGTGCGATCCCCAATGCTCGAGGCCCCGTAGTTTCAGGCAGACCGATCAAGAATTCTTCGCCACCGATCCGTGCCACAAAGCCGTCAGAACCAATGGAATTGCGCATGCGCCTGGCTGTTTCGATCAAGACCTGATCGCCTCCGGCATGGCCAAACTTGTCGTTGATTGATTTGAAATGGTCCAGATCGGCCACCATCACGGTAAACCCGAGCCCGGTCTGCGCAGACTGCCGGGCGATTTGCTTCAATGCTCGCATTGCATAGCGGCGGTTATGCAGGCCGGTCAGTGGATCCACCCAGGATTCCGCGATGCCACGCCGCAAAGAATCCCGCATCTGGTCAATTCGGCTTTTGCGGGCGAGCTGGTTATCAAGCCGCAACAGAGTTTCACGGGGGCAGAGCCCCGCCATACAGATGGCATCCGCGCCACGATCCAGCGCTTCGGCAGCCAGAGACGCGTCATCCTTTCTCAAGATGCCGATCAGCACCGTGTGCCGTGTTGCCCCGCGCGATTTCAAATCCGCCAGAATACTCAGGCCTGAAGATTCGCCATCAATTTCGACAATAATCGCGTCCGGGATGGGGCCGGAAAGCAGGCGGTGAAGGTTCGATATCGTGTGAATTGACAGACTGTGATGCGTATGTTCGGACAGCGCCTTCTGCCAAAGCGCCCCGGTTTTAGCGGATTGCGTCAGTAGGGCGGCGCGCGCAGCTTTGGGTGGCGTAGCAAAGGCGCTTGTCGCTTCAGCAAATCCCAAACATGGCGATCCGCTATTGTCTTGCAATTCCTGCGTATCGGCGCGTGCCCTTAGCAAGCTGCGAACCCGAGCTAGCAACAACGTGTCCTTGAACGGGTGCGCCAATACATCGTCCAACCCATCTGACAATGCCCTCAACCTTGCGGATTTGTCGTTTTGCGGCGCGATAGCGACAATGGGTATATCCGCCAGATCCGGGTCGGCCATTACCACTTTCTTGACATCTGCCGCCGTTCCATCCGGCAATGACTGCGCGGTTAAGATCAAATCGGGGCGCACACGTTTCAACAGCCCATCAAGACCCCGCAGATTTTCCCCCTGTGCGACGTGATACCAGGCCGCGGTAAGCTGTACCTTCAGCATAATTCGATTGGTTGAGGTCCCGTCCAGGACAAGGATCGTGCCTTGCACCGACATATCAGTCACCGTTGATTGCATGCGTTGCTAAAGTGTTTATGACTCTGGTTAACAAACCCTTTCCAATATCAGATCAGGGGCTTCTTTATGCCAATTTCCGCTCAATCCGCCGAAACGCTGGCGCTGAATGCCCTTGCCTGGCTTGTGGGCAATGATGACCTGCTGCCTGTATTTCTGGGTTCGACGGGGGCTTCGGTGCAGGACATAAAAGACAGGGCAGCAGAGCCGGAGTTTCTGGGCTCTGTTCTGGATTTTCTAATGCTTGACGATTCGTGGGTAGTCGAGTTTTGTGACGTCAATTCTGTGCCGTATGATCAGCCGGGCCAGGCCCGCGCCTTGTTGTCTGGTGGCGCGGAAGTTCATTGGACCTGAAAGCCTACCGGGCAGGAGTTTCACAATGCCAATCCAAGCCATCCTGTTCGACAAAGACGGTACCCTGTTTGATTTCGCGGAAACCTGGGGCACGTTCGGGCGCAATTTTTTACTGCGAGTGACGAACGGAGATCATGCCCGGGCGGCCGAGCTTGGGCAGGTGATCGGCTTTGACCTCGAACAGGTTGCCTATTCTGAGGACAGTGTTGTCATTGCGGGCACCGTCGAAGAAATTGCCGAGGTTCTAGAGCCGCACCTCCCGGAAATGCCGCGCGAAGAGTTGGTGGATCTGTTGAATGCCGAATCGGCCTCATCTCCGCAAGCCCAGGCCGTTCCGCTTATCCCGTTCCTTGAGGGGCTGCGTGAGGCAGGGCTGAAACTGGGTGTTGCGACCAATGACGGAGAAATGCCCGCATCCGAGCATCTTTCGTCTGCAGGAATCCGCGAACATTTCGATTTTGTCGCCGGTTATGACAGTGGGCACGGATTCAAGCCAGGCCCGGGTCAACTCTTCGCCTTTGCTCAGCATGTGGGGGTAAACCCAGAAAACATAGCAATGGTGGGCGACAGCCTGCATGATCTGCAGGCCGGACGGGCAGCAGGTATGAAGACGATCGGGGTTCTGACGGGTCTGGCGCGTGCAGAAACGCTCGAAGCGATGGCGGATGTCGTCTTGCCAAACATCGGACATATACCTGCATGGTTGTACGAAAATGCGTGATCGGGCTGTGAATTCGGCGGTTCAGACGTCGAAACCGACATAGCCTGTCGCAGACAGAGCGGCCAACAGTACGCGTTCGGGGCTTGCTTCTAGAAAGCCAAGTTCCGAGGAGTGTCCAATGGCCGACAAGAAAGCACGCAGAGGTCGCAGCGGAGGACGGGCCGGTGCCGCCGAGAGACGGGGCGCAGCGGTTATTGATCAGATGCCGTGGAGCCTTCCGATCAACACCGACAAACCAACCGAACCGTTGGACGAGATTGGCGTTGCGGCGATCCATGAGGGCGCAATGCGGATTCTCGAAGAGATCGGGATCGAGTTCTACAACGAAGAGGCAATCGGAATCCTGCGTGAGGCCGGATGTACGATCAACGGCGACAACGTTCGAATGGGCCGGGACTTTGTCATGGAAATGGTGCGTAAAGCCCCAGCCACCTTTACCATCACACCGCGTAATCCCGACCGCGCAATCGAGATCGGGGGCAAAAACCTGCTGTTCGGAAATGTGTCGTCCCCGCCGAACTACTGGGATATGGAGATTGGCACCAAGGTACCGGGAAATCGCGAGATGTGCCGGAACCTGTTGAAGCTGACTCAGTATTTCAACTGTATCCATTTTGCCGGCGGATACCCGGTCGAGCCAGTGGATATACATGCCAGCGTCCGGCATCTGGATGTTCTCTACGACAAGCTGACTCTGACCGATAAGGCGATGCATGCCTATTCGCTGGGCAAGGAACGCGTCGAAGACGTCATGGAAATGGTGCGGATTGCAGGGGGTCTGAGCCATGAAGAATTCGAAGCCAAGCCGAGGATGTATACCAACATCAACTCGACCTCGCCGTTGAAGCACGATCAGCCCATGATCGACGGTTGCCTGAGGTTGGCGCGGCGCGGGCAGGCGATTGTTGTGACGCCGTTCACCTTGGCCGGGGCGATGGCCCCCGTCACAATGGCCGGTGCAGTAGCGCAATCCCTGGCTGAGGCTCTGTGCGCGATTGCATTGTTCCAATATGTGCGACCAGGGATTCCTTGTGTCATCGGTACGTTCACCTCGAATGTGGATATGAAATCTGGTGCTCCGGCTTTTGGAACGCCGGAATACATGCGGGCGACACAGATGACCGGCCAGATGGCCCGATTTTACGACCTGCCCCTGCGGTCTTCGGGTGTCTGCGCGGCAAACGTTCCGGATGGCCAATCTGTGTGGGAGACCTCGAACTCATTATGGGCGGCGGTGCAATCGGGCACCAACATGGTCTATCACGCTGCAGGTTGGCTTGAGGGTGGCCTGATCGCAAGCCCTGAAAAGTTCATTATGGATTGCGAGATATTGCAGCAAATTCAGCGGTATATGCAGCCGGAATTGACGGCAACCGGCCCTGATGAGATTGCTCTGGATGCGATCCGGTCAGTCGGCAATGACGGGCATTTCTTTGGCATTCAGCACACTCAGGACCGCTATACCACCGCGTTTTATCAGCCGTTTCTGAGTGACTGGAAGAACTATGAGGGTTGGGAAGTCGCAGGAGGCGTCTGGACCGCTGAGCGCGCGCATCACATGTTCAAGGAAATCATCACCAGCTTTGAAGCTCCGGCAATGGATGAGGGCATCCGGGAAGAGCTTGCCGACTTTGTTGCACGACGCAAAACCGAAGGCGGAGCGCCGACAGATTTCTAGCGTAATCTCAGTCACTTCCACTTCGATACTTGCGTGAATTCTATGTGGTGACGCCCGCGTGTTGGGTGTTTGTTAACAAATTTCAGAGCACACTGCGTGAGAAACCAATTTGAGGTCTCTTATGCATGGTCTGATCAACCGGGCGATTCAATCCTTTGTTGCGGTGACCTACGGGCAGCCGTGCTGGATGCGCGTGATGGATTCAGCCGAACTGGGCTTTGCCGAGTTCGAGGCCATGCTTGTTTACGACGATGATATTACCGAGCAGGTATTGGATAAGGTATGCACGGTCCTGAAACGTTCACGAAGTGACGTTCTTGAAGACCTGGGAACGTACCTTGTGTCTCATCCCAACATGGAAGACCTGCGCCGTCTGTTGCGATTTGGCGGTGTCAGCTATCTGGAATTTCTCCATTCGCTTGATGATCTGTCAGACCGGGTCAGATTGGCCGTATCGGATCTAAATCTTCCGGCACTTGAATTGCACGAGCTTTCACCGACGGAATACAGATTGTCCTGCCATCCAGGCCTGCCTGGCTTTTCAAGCGTCATGGTTGGTGTATTGCGCGCGATGGCTGATGATTACGGGGCTCTGGCTATGCTATCGCATGAGGGCCAGCAGGGTGAGATCGAGTTTATCTCAATCGTTCTGGTAGAAAGCGCTTTTTCAGAAGGTCGGCATTTTGATTTAGGGGCGCGAAAAGCATGATGAACACGAATAATCTGACAGAGCTTTTACAAACCCTGTGCCCAATGTTTTTGCTGGTGAACGAGGATGGGAAAGTGACCCGCGTCGGATCAACCTTGCAAAAGCTGCGCCCTGAAAAGCCGATGGAAGGTCAGAGCTTTCTGGATATCTTTGAGCTGCTTCGCCCTAGGGCGGTTACCACAGTTTCAGGCTTGATGTCCCAGGCCGGCACCAAGTTACAGCTCAGGTTCCATGACGCCCCGCGCACAGCATTGAAGGGCCTTATCGCTCCGCTGCCCGAAGGTAAGGGGGCGGTCATCAATCTGTCTTTCGGAATATCGATTTTGGATGCGGTCCGGGACTATGCCCTGACCAGTGCGGATTTCTCGGGCACTGATCTGGCGATCGAATTATTGTATCTGGTCGAGGCGAAATCGGCAGCGATGGAGGCGTCCAGATCTCTGAACCTGCGCCTTCAAGGGGCGATGCTTGCCGCCGAGGAAAAGGCATTTACAGATACACTGACGGGGCTGAAAAATCGCCGGGCGATGGATGTTCTATTGGATCACATGATCTCGTCCAAATCTCCATTCGCGCTGATGCATCTGGATCTTGATTTTTTCAAATCGGTCAATGACCAATTCGGGCATGCCGCGGGCGACTATGTGTTGCAACAAGCGGCGCGGATCATGGGTGAGGAAACCCGCGGAGACGATACAGTGGCGCGTGTCGGCGGGGACGAATTTGTAATTATATACAAAGGATTGACGGACGAGGGTGTTCTCTCTGCAATCGCCAGCAGGCTGATCGAACGTCTGCGGGAAACTATGATGTTCGACAACGTGTCGTGCCAGGTTTCAGCCAGTATAGGCACGGCGCTTTCGACCCAGTTTCCATCGCTTAAACCGGCTGAGATTTTGCATGCGGCAGACCTTGCCCTGTATGCGGCCAAGCGAAATGGCCGGTCTCGCCACTGTCTATATTCGCAGCTTGTGGATCACTCACACAGATAGGTTTCCCCCTAAAGGAACCGGCAAAGTGTATGTGGTCAGATGACTCTATTTCGATGAAGAAAAAGCTTTGAGAACGGACGCTATGTGTTGCTGCACCAGTGGCAGTTCACCCACTACCGGTAAAACCTGTCCCTTGAACTTGGCCTTGCTTAATTCTTGCGGCACATCCTCAAGAACATGGCCACCCGCGCAGGCAAAAAATGGCAAACACAGGGTTTGGGCGCCGGTTCCTGCGGCGGCCACAGAAATCGAAGGGGCCTCTTCGACAAACCCAAGGCGCAGGGATCCAAGTGGTATCAGTTGCAACAAAGCGTCGCCGAATGCCGTTGCAACGGCGGAAGGGTTTCTGCTGCGGCCCGATCCATGCGCAGCGATCACAAGGTCCGTTTCTTGTGACCGCCAGTCTTTGTCCTGCAGCGTTCCCTCAAGGGTTTGCGCGACCAACTGGGGCAATTTCGGGTCCGCGCCCAAGGGATCCAGAATAGGGTTTCGGCGGTCACCAATACGTTTCGGCAGCACATCTGTGACAAACCACCCTTTGGCCATGAATAGGGGATAGATGACGGCGTCGCCGGGAATCTTGTCCAGTGTGCTGTCAAGTGCCCCGGGGGCTGCCAGCGTTGCAGAATGAACCGAAACACCGGCACACAGGGCATTTACATCGGCCGCATAAGCCGCCAAGGCCGCTTCGGCTGGTTCTGGGTCAGAAGGTTGGCCATGGGTAACGATAAGGGCGTGTGTCATAAATCTGTCCTGTCCGCTTTAGCGATAGGTGCGCCGCGTCGTGTAAAAGTCAATCCGCCTGCGGCACCGTCAGCCCAATAGGGTCAGCCAAAACCAGACGCTCAGGATAGATACTGCCGTCCCCAACAGAACAGAGGATGCAGCAACCCGTTTGGCGCGGCCATAGATGTTTGCAAAGATATAGGCGTTGAAGCCAGGGGCCATGGCGGCTGTCATCACTCCGGACCGGAATAGATCCTGTGGCAGTCCAAGGGTGGATCCGAAAAGCCAGAAAAGGCTCGGGTGCAGCAGCAGAGAAACGCCGCAGACAAAGGCGATCGCCCTTAGGTCACCTTCGGGTCTGTATTTAACCAGAACGCCCCCAAGCGCGAACAGCGCGCCGGGAAGGGCCGCGCGGGTCACCAGGCCAAGGGCATCATCCACAACGGCTGGCACGCCGAGCCCGGACAGATTTACGATGAAACCCAGTGAGATCCCGACAATCAGAGCGTTGCGAAACATCGCGGTCAGGACCGAGCGAACCATTCGCGATCCTCCGTGGCCCCGGTTCCGGATCACCTCCATTACCGTGATGCCTAGGCCGTAACAAAACGGCGAGTGAAAGGCGATGACGGCATAATTGCCCGTAAGGCTTTCAGGGCCATAAGCCCGTTCAGTAATCGGCAATCCCAGCAGGACGGAATTGGAGAACAGGCAGCAAAAACCGATTGCGACGCAATCCTCCCATTCGCGGTTGAAGATCAGTCGCGCGCCGAACAGGCCGGCACAAAAGCAAAGCGCAGCAGCAAAGTAAAAGCTGATCAACAGCTTAGGATCAAAACTGACACTGAGGTCGAGATGTGAAATCGCAAGAAACAGAAGGCAGGGGATTGCAAAACCCTGAGTGAACTTCATCAGGCCATCAATGTGGTTTTCCTTGAAGTATCCAAGAAGAGTGGAGACGTAACCGGCTCCAATAACAAGAAAAACTGGAAGGATGACTTCAATGAGATTTTGCAGCATGTCAGCGTTCCGCAACAGTTATTCGCGCGGGAAAGGATATCTGCATGATCTCGGCCAGGGCTCTACAGAGCCTGATGTATCACCATGCCGTCATAAGCAGGGGTGATGTTGTCTGCGGTTTCTGCGTCGACTGCGGCATAGTCAAGATCGATATGCATGTTGGTCAGAACCGCGGTTTTTGGTTGCAACAGGTCGATCCAGCCAAGGGTCTTTTCCAGATGCGCATGGGTCGGGTGCGGGGACCGGCGCAGCGCGTCGATCACCAGACAGTCCAGACCCTCTAATGTGGTCCAGGCATCGTCATATATCTCTGCCACGTCCGGCAGGTAGGCCAGATTGCCCATTTTGAAACCAAGCGCGTCGATTGATCCGTGGTTCACCTTGAAGGGGTGAAACGGGATAGGGCCTCCGGGGCCAGTGATCTCGAACGGGCCGTCGATTGTCTTGAGGTTGAGGATCGGCGGGTAGGGTGAGTTTTCGGGTTGGATGAAGGCATAGCCAAATCGGCCCAAAAGATCATTCTGGGTGTCGCCATCAGCCCAGACCGGCACCCGTTCGCGCATGTTGAAGACAATCATGCGCAAGTCGTCAATGCCATGGACGTGGTCGGCATGGGAATGGGTATAGACCACCCCGTCCAACCGCCCGGTGCCGGTGTCCAGCAGCTGGCTGCGCATGTCAGGCGTTGTGTCGATCAGAACCGAGGTGGTGCCTTCGGGCCCGTCACGTTCGACCAGCATCGAGCAGCGGCGGCGGATGTTCCTGGGGTTTTCGGGGTCGCAGTCGCCCCAGTGACCGCCAAGACGTGGCACTCCACCTGACGAGCCGCAACCCAAAATGGTGCAGCGCAGCGTGGTCATGCCGCCGCCTTGTAAGAGGCGACCTTGGTGAAAAGTCTTTCGAAATTGGCCTGCGTCTGCGCCGCGAAATCGGCATAGCCCATGCCAAAGACCTCGGCGCCTTTGCGGGCGGTATGGGCGGTATAGGCCGGTTCATTCCGTTTGCCGCGATACGGGGGGGGCGCCAGATAAGGTGCATCGGTTTCAACCAGGATGCGGTCTACTGGCGCATTTGCGAAAATATCGCGCAATTTCTGGCTTTTGGGAAAAGCGGCGATGCCCGACATGGACAGGTAAAACCCAAGATCCAGGGCGGACTGTGCCAGCTCGGCCGAAGACGAAAAACAATGCATCACACAGGAATAGGGGGCATTGCCGTGTTCTTCGGCCAGAATGCGGGCCATGTCTTCGTCCGCCGCGCGCGCATGAATGATCAAAGGCAGTCCGGTACGCTGAGCGGCCTCGATATGAACGCGCAGGGATTGCTGCTGAACCTGCGCACTGTCGGCGGTATAGTGATAATCCAGCCCGGTTTCACCGATACCAACAAACTTGGGGTGCTGTGACAGTGCCACCAGCTCGTCCACAGTTGCCATCGGTTCATCGGCTGCACTCATCGGGTGCGTGCCTGCCGCGTAGAATACCGGCGCGTGAGCCTCAGCGATGGCGCGCACAGTGGGCTCGTTCCTCAGCCTGGTGCAGATCGTCACCATCCGGGTCACACCGGCTTCGGCCGCATTTGCGACGATCAGGTCCAACTGTCCTTCAAAATCGGGGAAGTCCAGATGGCAATGGCTGTCGGTGATTTGGGGGGTGTCGCTCATCTGTTCTGACCGGCGGTTTCCTGTATCTTGAACACCGTATCTAGGACCAGAGCGGCAGGGTCAAGGTTCACCGCCTGCCCGTGGCGGGCGCGGGCGGTGATCTGGGCTGCGGTTTCCGCCCAAAGGCGTGCCTGCTCCGGCGATCTGGACAAACGGGACAGGATATCACCTTCGTTTGGCGCGGCCTCTGGCGATGGCGGAGCACCAGTCGCACCGGTCACAGCAAGACGTGACAAGGCAATGTCGATCAGCGTCAACAGCAACTCGAACCGTTCGGCTGCTCCGCGCTGTGCGGCGGCCTCGGCCAGAGCCAGAGCGCGTAGTCTGTCCAGCCGGGGCAGGGTGCCCAGGATCGCGATGAGCTCGGCATATATTTCGAGTCCGCTCAGGTTTATCAGGCGGACGGCGTCCCCAACGGACCCGCTGGCCAGAGCGGCCAGATGGTCGGGGTTTCCAGTCAGCTCAACCCCGGTCTGCGTCAGTGCGGCGTTCATATCTTCCGCGTTCAACGGCGAAAGGCGCAAGGTACGGCACCGGGATCGGATCGTGGGCAAAAGGCGGGACGGTTGGTGCGAAATCAACAGCAGCGTTGTCCGCGCAGGCGGTTCTTCGAGCATTTTCAGCAATGCGTTGGCGGCGCTGATGTTCATTTCATCCGCAGAATCTACGATGACGACACGGCGGCCCCCATCGGCCGAGGACAGGCCGAAGAACTTCCCAAGTTTGCGAATGTCGTCCACAACGATTTCATTTCGCAACCTGCCCTGATCGTTCACGGATCGTTTGATGGCGGCCAGGCCAGGCTCGGCACCAGCCAGAATACGATGAACAACCGGGTGATCTGGTGGAACCTCAAGCGTTTCAGGGGGAGGTGGCGCGCCAAACAGCCCGTCCTCTTCGACAGCCGGGGTCGCCAGCAGAAACCGCGCGATCCGCCAGGCCAGCGTCGCCTTGCCCACACCTCGGGGGCCGGTCAGCAGCCAGCCATGGTGCAGGCGATCAGAAGCATAAGCGCTAAGAAAGGCCTGCTCGGCCTCTGCCTGCCCAAACAGATGTGGCGTTTCGCGCGGATGAAGGGCACCGGGTGCCTGGTCCGGGATTGGGATGTCGTTGTTCATCAATCGTCTGTCACAAGGCTTGCATGACGATATCTGTCACATCGCGGGCAACGCTGTCCATGTCCCTATTGCCATCGACCAGGCGAAACCGGTCGGAAAATTCATCCGCCAGTTCCAAAAAACCGGCCCGCATCTTCTGTTGCAGGTGAATGCCGAAATCCTCGAACCGTTCTTCAGTGCCCTGCCGGCCCTTGGCCCGAGAGAGGCCGGTTTCAGGATCCATGTCGATCAACACGGTCAGATCCGGTTCACGTTTGATCATCAGCTTATGCAACTGATCGACCAAACCACGCAGGTCGCCGCGTGATAGGCCCTGATACATGCGGGTGCTATCGGCGAAACGGTCGCATATGACGATCTTGCCCGCTGCCAAAGCGGGTTCAATGGTGCGTTCCAGATGGTCGCGCCGCGCAGCAGTGAACAGCAGGATTTCCGTCTCAGCTGACCAGCGATCGGGATCGCCTTCAAGAACCAGTCTGCGGATTTCCTCGGCCCCGTCAGAGCCGCCAGGTTCACGCGTCAGAACGACATCATGCCCGAGCTCGCGCAAATGCTCGGCCAGCATACGCGCTTGCGAGGATTTGCCTGATCCGTCGATGCCTTCGAAGGTCAGAAATAACCCGCCTGCCGTCACATCGCGCCCAACGGGTTGCCAATGACATCTTTCGCGACAATGCCGCCAACTGTCATAATCCGCACGAAGAAACCGCCCTTTTCGACGCTTTCCGCTGCAACCAGAGGCCTACGGATCTCGGGCAGGCCATCGGGTTTGATGACAAGCTCAGCGATTTCCTGTCCTTTGGCGATGGGGGCCTCAAGCGGACCGTCATAGACTATTTCTGCCTCAACATTCTTATCCCCGAGAACAGGCAGCAGCAGTGTCAAATCCTCATGCGGGACAAGATCAACCGTTTTCGCGGTGCCCATCCAGATATCGGCTTGTCCTATCGGTTTTTCTGCTTCGGCAAGCTGCCTCTCGACAAAATTGCGAAACGACCAGTTAACGACGGCCTCAGCCTCCTCTGCGCGGCGGGCGACGCTGTCGAGCCCCGACAAAACGAAAATGACCCTGCGATCCCCCTGCTGTGCCGATCCTACAAGGCCATAGCCCGCTTCTTGCGTGTGGCCAGTCTTTAGCCCATCCGCACCAATCCCAAGTTTCAGTAAGGGATTCCGGTTACGCGAATTTGACGGCACCCGGTTGTCGAATTCGAACTCTTCCTCGGCGAACAGAGGGTAATATTCGGGAAAGTCGCTAATCAGATGGTCGGCCAGAATGGCGAGGTCATGCACAGACATCATGTGGCCTGCGGCTGGCCATCCGTTCGAATTCGCAAAGTTCGAATTATTCATGCCCAGCTGTTGCGCGCGTTGGGTCATGAACCGGGCAAACCCAGCTTCGGTTCCGTCCGGGCTGAGGGCTTCGGCGATAACAACACATGCGTCATTTCCTGACAGGACTATGATCCCGCGCAGCAGGTCTTCGACCCGGACACGGTCCTGCGTGTTCAAGAACATACTTGAGCCCTTATAGCTGGTCGCATGTTCGGAAACCGGAAGTTCCTCATTCAGTTCCAGGCGACCGTCCCGCAGCGCTTCGAATGCTACAAACAGGGTCATGAGTTTGGACATGGAGGCGGGCGGCAACGGCTGGTCTGCGTCTTTGGACAAAAGAACGGTTCCTGTCGTTTGGTCCATGACATAGGCAGCACGGGCTTGCGTATCGAAAGCTTGTGCGGGCAGGGCAAACATAGCCAAACTGAGGGTCAGTACAGATGATCGAAATGAGGACAGCACGAGGGGGACCTCCTTTTGCTTAATTCTTCACGGTATAGGCGTCAGAAAAGCCCAGATCTTTGACGTCGCTTTGCATTGCGTTTCGTTCCGCCCGCGTCAAAGCAGGACCAACGATCACCCTCCAAACGGTTTTGCCATTGGCTTCGAGTTTTTGAACTTTCGCAGGCAACCCGTTTCGCCGAATTTTCTCGGCAGCACCTTCGGCATTTTCTTCAACTGTGAAGGTGCCCACCTGAATAAACGGTTTTGAAAGCGATGAAACGGAGGCAGCCTCAGTGCTGGCCGCGGTTGCTGCCGGGGTAGGGGCGGCCTCTTCGATGGCCGCTGCAGCGCCCTCTATCGGGTCCAGAGGTGTTTCGGTGATTTCGTCGGCAGACTTCTTTTGCCACCATTTACGCTTCGGTGCAGCCTCGGCTGGCGGCGTGACAGTGGGATCGGTCAGATTTGCGGTTGGTGCTGGCTCAGGCGCCGCCTCGATAATCTCTGTTGCCACCTCATCGGCCTTTTCTGCGGTTTCAGCCACGGCTGCAGCTGTCGCAGCACCAGCTGCGGCAACTGGAGCCTTCTTTTGCCACCATTTACGCTTGGCTGGTTTATCAACGTCTTCGGACACATCTGCCGTGGTCTGGCTATCGGTTTTCTTTTCCTGAGGTTCAACCGCCTCAGCCGTTGGGGTCTCTTCGGGTTCAGCGACCCCTTCGGGCTCAGGAGCTTTTTCTTCTACTTTCTCGGCAGGCTTGCGTCGCAGGGCAACAACTTCAACCCGAGTCGGTGCGCCTGCGAGGATACCCAGTTTCGCGGCGGCAGTCGAAGACAGTTGCAGCGCAGGGCCCGGCAAGTTGCGTTCGCGGCGGAAAAGTGCGCCGGTTACGGATTTGTTGTTCTTTGTATTCGTTATCCGAACACGTTCAGGCTGTGTAACGTCCGGGTGCGCGACCCAGATTCCGCCCAACGAGGGGCGCCCATCCCACAAACCGGCTTCGGTGACCTTGAAGACATCAGGAGCTTCAACATCATCACGCGCGTTCCCTGTCGTTTTGGGAAACAGCTCTAATTTGCCATCGTCCTGCACGCTTTCGTCCGCCTGCTCGGTGGATGTTCCACCCGATGTCAGGGCCTCGTCGCACCCTGACAGAGCAGCAACTGTTATTACCAGAACCGCCAGTGCCCGCGGTTTTGCGCGTGTCGTGGTCGCTCGATCCATATTTGCAATCCCTTGCCTGTAAGGGGCCTCTTTCATCGTACCCCGCCGCCGATCGCTGGTTCTGAACTGCCAGCCTGTCACGGTCTTTCACGCAAAGCATAGCCTGCACGTTCGGCCATGGAAAGTCTGCTGCACAGGCTTCGGCAAGATTTCCCTATTTGGTCTTGCCACCGTTTAAAGATAGCCTTAGACCCGGCCCCACGCGGGGAGGTGGCAGAGTGGTCGAATGCGGCGGTCTTGAAAACCGTTGGGCGTGAGAGCGTCCCCAGGGTTCGAATCCCTGTCTCCCCGCCACTCATACTTGTTTCACTTCAGTTGTGTTTTCTGATCCGGAATTGCACCGCAATTCCCGCGAGTTGGCGCATGCGCTTTCAATCAGAGACGGAGCAAACCGTACACTCAGAACGCAATTCAGGCCTCAGTCTCAATGGCGCATTTTGGCGGGGTCGCTTTGGGAGGGATTTCCCTGATATTCGGCAATTTACGGGGAATTTTCGTGAGATGGGTCTGGAACCCAGAGTTTCTCCTCTCAGAAATGCATGTTTTTCAAAGGTCTATGCTGCAAATTCCCAAAAAGGTGGAGCAGGGAATTGTTCCGTCGGATCAGGGAGGGCGAACCTTGTAGCAGGGACGAAGGACTTGGAGATGTCAGAAGCCGAACAGGCGTTCCTGTTCGGACCAATCAGGTGCGTGGGTCACGCTGACCAGTCAGATGAGGCTGCTCAGCCATGGTGCCTGAGAACCCGATCAAGAACGCATACTTCGGCGAAACTCATGTACATACTTCGTTTTCACTTGATGCCTACATTGGAAGTGCACGCCTGACACCTTCGGACGCGTATCGCTTCGCGAAGGGTCAACCTGTCTCGGTAATCAACGTGCAGCGCAGAATCGGTCGACCTCTGGATTTTGCGGCCATTTCCGTTCATGCAGAATTTCTTGGCGAGATGCTCTCAACGCAGATCCCATCTGCTCCAGGGCATTACCAAGAAGCTGCTGGCTCTACACTGTTGGCCATCCCACATAATTCCAACGGAAGCAAAGGCTTGATGTTTGAGCCGATCGACAATGCCGGAAATCCAATCACGCGCGAATATGCCGAGCGCCGCGCCAAGTGGGAGCCGTTGATCGAAATGATGCAGATCAAAGGCAATTCCGAAACCCATCCCGGGGTGTCGCCTAACGATGAATTTGCGAACTTCGAGAATGCAGAGAGTATCGCTGCATTCAGCGAACGTTTCTTCCGCACCGATGGCTTCGTCCGTTGGGCTGCGACTAAAGGGCTCGACTATGAGCAGAAGCTAGGTGCGAACCCTTGGAAACTTGGTTTCATCGGAGGCACCGACAATCATAACGGTACCCCAAGTGATGTCGATGAGGCGACTTATAATGGCAGCCATGGTGTTGCCGACGGTACTATCGAACAACGCCGCGAAGGCGAGATAGACGGCTGGTTGCTTGGCCCGACGCCAACCCGGGCTCGCTCGCAGGCGTCTGGGCGTCCAAGAACACACTTGGTGCGATTTTTGACGCGATGCAAAGCCGCGAAACCTTCGCCACATCAGGCCCTAGGATACAGCCGCGTTTCTTTGGCGGTGCAATACTCCAAAGCAACAACGATCCCGTGAAGCTTGTAATGGACGGTTATGCCAACGGCGTGCCGATGGGCGGTTCTCTGACAGCTTTGAACGGCCCACCAAATTTCGCGGTGCACGCATTAAAAGATCCGATCGGAGCCAACCTCGATCGCGTACAAATCATCAAGGGTTGGGTCGATGTGGGCGGATCGCCGCAAGAACGTATCATTGATGTAGTGTGGTCAAGAGATCGCGTGCCGGACGTGAATGGCAAGCTGCCGCCCATTGGCAATACGGTTGATCCTGAAACTTCGACTTACAGTAACGCAAACGGAGCTGCGGAGTTGTTTGGTCATTGGACAGACGACGATTTTGATCCTGGCCAACATGCTCTGTACTACATGCGCGTCATCGAAATACCAACTCCACGCTGGACGACGTATGACGCCGTCCGCCACGGCTTGCCGCTCCTTGAGGATGTCGCGGTGTGGATATACGAACGAGCGTGGATTTCGCCAATTTGGTATTCACCGGAGCAGTAGCCCACGGTCTTGTCAGAAGAACTTTGCTTGAGCGGGGCAGGGCGGTTGCGTAGTTTTTGCACATGACCAAACCTGCCTCTTTTAAAAACTTCAAGACCAGTCCCGAGATCATCCGCCTTGCTGTGATGCTGTATATTCGATTTCCGCTCTTCCGTTTCGACGACGCGAACGCGCGACGCAACGGTTCAGGCGCATGCGAAGTTTACAGAAATTCGCTGCCGTTCATTCTTCCGTCTAAAACCACTTCAACCAAGAAAGATCGCTCACCAGCCGAGACACCTTCAAGCTGACCCGCGCCGCCGCTCTTAGCGAGTGGCGTCAACTTTGTTCCGGATAAGAATTGCGTCCCTCGCGTACTGATCCGATGCCAAGGATAAGGTCGGCGCATCGTTCGCCAAGCATCATGGCAGGTGCGTTTGTGTTGCCGGCGTTGATGTCGGGCACTGCGGACATGTCGCACACCCGTAAGCTCTCGATCCCGCGAACGCGCATTCTGGCGTCCAGCACTGCCATTCCGTCGCCGTCCCGGCCCATTTTGGCAGTGCCCGCCGGGTGATAGTTGGTTTTTACGAATCTCTTGCAATGTGCTCGCAGCGTCTGGTCGTCGTCCGCTATCGGAATGACGATTTCGCGGATCCTTTGTGCAAGCGGGCCCGACGTGAATGCCCGACGAAAGAACCGCTGCCCCCGGATCATCTCTTGCATGTCGTCCTCATGCTTCAGAAGGTTGGGCGAAACCACCGGCATAGCTTGAGGATCGGCCGAGCGAAGCCGAACCTCTCCGCGTGATTTCGGTTTGACCACGACGGTCGTAACGGTCACGCCAAAGTCATCCTGCACCTCGTCCAGCGCGTCGCGATCCAGATAGACGATGGGCACGCAAAAGGCTTGAATGGTCGGTTCTCCATCAGGAACCGACGGATTGACGAAGGCACCAGCTTCGACCCCGGCCGAAGTCACTGGGCCGCTGCCGAAAAGTTTGAACTGTATGCCGTTGCGAAGCATCCGCCAGCCATCACCTTGTTTAAAATATCCGTATGGACCGTTGGCAAAGGCGGTGATGGGAACTTCGGGGTGGTCGATCAGGTTCTGACCGACCCCAGGCAGTGGGCAGACCACAGGAATACCGTGTTCGGCAAGATGTGCATCCGGTCCGATACCCGAAAGCATGAGGATTTTCGGCGTGACCAGAGCGCCCGCCGCAAGGATAACCTCACCATCACACCGGACGGTGTGGAACCCGCCTTTGTCGCGATACTGCACCCCGACGGCCTTGTCGCTTTCGATGATGACTTTTCTGACCGTGGCGCCAAGCCGTATGGTCAAGTCCGGGTTCGTCTCGAGAGGGGCGAGGAAAGCATAGGCTGACGAGCTGCGCTTTCCAGCGCGATTGGTGAACTGATAGAACCCGACACCGCGCTGTGTTGCGCCGTTGAAGTCCGTGTTGAATGGTTCACCAAGGGCCTGCACCGACTGAACGAACCAACGGGACATGTCGTCGATATACCCCGGATCAGAGACCTGCACCGGACCATCGCTGCCATGCAGGTAATTATGAAGCCTGTTGTTGTCTTCAATCCTGCGGAAATAGGGCAGCACATCATCCCATCCCCAGCTGACCCCGTCGTTGGTCTGTCGTAGCAGGTCGTTCCACGCGTCATAGTCAGAAGGGCGGCCGCGCATATAGACCTGCGCATTCACTGACGACCCGCCGCCCAGTACGTTGGCCTGCGGAATCTCATGCACGCGTCCGTCCAGGTGGTCCTGCGGTTCGGTCTGGTGGTAGGTCATGAACTTGGACCCGTTGATCATCTTGAAAATACCCGGCGGCATGTCCAGCAATGGATGGTGGTGCGAATGCCCGGCCTCCAGCACCAGAACCCTGCACTTGCCCTGGTTGACCAGTCGGGCGGCGGCTGCGGCACCGGCTGAGCCGCCGCCGATGACGATGTGATCGAAGGTTTCCGTCATGATGTCGCCTTCAGGTCCGGCGTTTGGGTTCTCTGATCGAGTCGCGCTCGACCAGTTCGCATTCAAGCTTCACGAGTGGGTGCCTCTGACCATCCGTCGGCCCGTGGAATAGCTGTTCGACGACCCAGCGTCCCATCGCCCGGGTGGGAAGAATCATCGAGGTCAGTGGCGGCGAAAGGTGTCGCGCGGTTTCGTCATCGTCAAATCCGATGACCGAGATGTCCTCGGGGATGGACAGGCCAAGTTCCTTGAGTGCCTCATAGCAACCGATTGCCATGCGGTCATTCTGACAGAAAATGGCGGTTGGCGGAGAGGGCAGGTCCATCAATTCGCGCGTGGCGGCATATCCGGCGCTGGGCAACCAATTGCCTTCGACAACCAAGTCCTCGTCGAATGGAATGTCGGCGGAAGCCAAGGCGTTTCTATACCCGGTCGTTCGTCCCGCGGCGCATTCCATGAACGGCTCGCCGGTGATAGTGGCGATTCGTTTGTGCCCGGCCTTGATCAGGGCGTTGGTCGCCGTATGTCCAGCAGCGACTTCGCCGGGGATCACCGCAGGAAACGAGAGGTCGTCGCAAAAGCAGTTTAGCAGCAGAACCGGGGTTGCGGCCTGCGTGAGGATTTCCGGAACGACCACCCGCCGGGTGAAAACAGTTGCGTAAACGATGCCCGCAACCTGTTGGTCGAGGAAATACTTAAGCGTTCTGGGTTCGACCTCTGGGTCGTTTTGGGTTTCTGCCAGCAATACAAGATTTCCGGTGTCCCGAACGGCCTGTTTCACGCCGCTAAACGCGTTTACCATTTCGGGGCTCGACGCCAGATCGTCCACGACAAAAGCGATGGTGTCGTCTAGTGCCGAGGGTCGGCGCGCGCTGTCTTGGGGTTTCCTGAGTTGAGAGGGCATGGCGTATCCAAGCGTATTGGCGGCATCCAGGACTCGTTGCTTTGTGTCCTCGGAGATTTTGACGGAATCGTTCTTGTTCAGAACCAGCGATACTGTCGTTTGTGAGCATCCAGCGACGCGTGCAATGTCGTGCATCGTTATGCGCTGTCGGCCCGCGACTCGTCCTACACCCCTGTGTTGTCCGGCCTTGTTCGCTTGATCGTTCATCGCTCAACCTTTTTGTTCGTATCCTTTTTACCGATTATGCGGAGGACGTGCAACTAATATTAGCGGATAGTAATTAATATTAGTGTTGACTAAATAATAATATTAGTGTTTTGATCGGTGGTGCGGTCGCCATTGTGGTTTGACCGAGCAAGCGCGGGAGGCGAAATTGCGGTCTGTAGTGGGGGAGTTGGGTCAAGTCGTTCGGCATTCGATGTTCATCGATGGCCGCTTTGTCGACCTTGACGCGGACACGGTTGTTGTCGAAAACCCTGCGAATGAAGAGATCGTTGCGCTAGTTCCAGATGGCGCCGCCGCTCACGCGGATGCGGCGGTCGAAGCGGCCCATCGGGCTTTTGGCTCGTGGTCCTCGCGCCCGGCGATCGAGCGGGCTCGACTGGTCCTGAGGCTCGCTGAGGCCGTCCGGATCGACGCCGGTCGTTTGGCTGCTCTGATCACCGCCGAGCAGGGCAAGCCGATCTCGCAAGCCCGAGGTGAAGTGGATGCTGCCGTCACCTTTCTTTGCCATGCGGCTGAAGAGGCCCGGAGGATTTCGGGTGACATAGTTGCGTCGGACAACGAGTCCGAGGAAATCCAGATCCGGCGTCATCCTTATGGCGTTGTTGTTGCGTTGACGGCCTGGAACTATCCGTTGGCATTGGCCGCCAGGAAGGTCGGACCCGCGCTAGTCGCGGGCAACACCGTAGTTCTGTTGGGGCACGAAATCACGCCGCTATCCGGTCTTGCGGTCGCCGAGCTTGCCAACAAGGTCGGGTTTCCGCCCGGTGTTCTTAATGTTCTGACAGGCAAGGGGCCGGTGGTAGGGCAGCGGTTGGTCGAACACCCCGATACGTCACTGATCACGATGACCGGCAGCACACGCGCCGGGAAAGAGATTTTTCGCGCCGCGGCCAACCGGATCAAGGTTGTCCGGCTCGAGCTTGGCGGTAAGGCTCCGTTCATCGTGATGGAGGATGCGGATATTGACGCCGCCGTTTCGGCCGCCATTGCCGCCCGGTTTGCCAATTGCGGCCAGATTTGCACCTGCAACGAGCGTATGTATCTGCATCGCGGCATTGCGGATCAGTTCTTGGAAAAATTCGTGTCCGCGGTCCGCGCTTTGTCGATCGGGGAACCGATGGACGACTGCGATTTGGGTCCCAAAGTCAGCAAGGCCGAAGTGACCAAGGTCGCCGAGATCATCCAGCGCAGCATCGCCGAAGGCGCCACGGTTCATCTTGCAGGTGGGCCCCTGACGGACGGGGCGCACCATAAGGGGCACTGGATGTCCCCGACGGTTCTTGAGGTCTCAGACAACAGCAATGCCGCGATGCAAGAGGAGGTCTTTGGCCCCGTGGCAACAGCCATGCGAGTAGATGATTTTGATCAGGCGATAGACGTAGCGAATGACACATCATTCGGGCTGTCTGCCTATCTCTTTACGGCATCGCACCGGCGATTGATGGAGGCCCCGAGCCGTTTGAAGTTCGGCGAACTGTATCTGAACCGCTCCAATGGCGAGGCCGTGCAGGGATTTCATACCGGTTGGGGTATGTCCGGGGTTGGGGGTGAAGACGGCGCATATGGCTTCGATGGCTATCTGAGGAAACAGACGACTTACATGAATTGGGCATGACCTAAAACTCGCGGTCAAAACGTTGGCGACCGCACCAATGGAGGAGGAATAACCATGAAACGCAGAACTCTTTTGATCTCGACGGTTGTCGCGGGTGCGCTGTTGGGCACGACTGCGATTGCGCAGGATCTGCCACAGCTTGAGCAGAAGGAGCGCTACAAAGTTGGCTTTGCGCAGATGGAGTCGAACAATCCGTGGCGCATTGCCGAGACCAAATCGTTCCATGACACGGCCGAGGCCTGCGGCTGGGACCTTATCGCGACGGATGCAGCTGGATCTGCGGCCAAGCAGGTTGCGGATGTGGACAGCATGATCGCACAAGGCATCGACGTTCTGTTTCTGCCTCCAAGGGAAGAAAAGCCACTGATTCCGGCGGTTATGAAAGCACGCGCCGCCGGCATTCCGACTTTTCTCGTGGACCGCTCGGTTGATCCGGCCGTCGCCAAGCCAGGCGAGCATTTCGTAGCATTCCTGGGATCGGACTTCATTGATCAGGGCAACCGCGCCGCGCAATGGCTGATGGAAAATTTCGACGGCGACAAGGGCGTCATCGTCCAGTTGGAAGGCACAACTGGTTCTTCACCTGCAAATGACCGTAAAAAGGGTTTCGACGACGCGATCGCAGCGGACGACCGCTTTGAGATCGTGGCTTCTCAGACCGGTGACTTTGCGCGCGACCTGGGTCGTCAGGTGATGGAAACCCTGCTGCAGGCGCACCCCAATGTGAACGTGGTCTACGCCCACAATGACGAAATGGCGATCGGCGCGATCCAGGCTCTGGAACTGGCCGGCCGCAAGCCTGGCGAGGATGTGACCATCGTTTCGATCGACGGGACACGCGATGCTCTTCAGGCCATCATCGATGGCAAGATGGGGGTCACGGTGGAAAGCTCGCCCTTCTTCGGTCCTCTGGCTTGTGAAATCATGAAGAAATACGCGGCTGGCGAGACGATCCCGGAATGGGTGAAAGTCGAAGATCGCATCTTTACCAAAGACAATGCGGCTGATCACATCGACGAAGCTTATTGATTCTCCCTGGTGGGTGGTGCTGGCCTGTGGTCGGTGCCGCCTGCAAGCAATCGGAGGAAGACATCTTATGAATGCGCTCGTCTCGATGTCAGGAATTGAAAAGTCCTTTGCCGGCGTACCGGCACTGAGCCAGGCCAGTCTGGAGATCGCACTTGGCGAGGTTCATGCGCTGATCGGTCAGAACGGTGCCGGCAAATCGACGATGATCAAGGTTCTGACCGGAGTTTACGATCGGGATGCCGGCGACGTCCATTTGGCGCGTGGGCCTAGCCGCATTTCCACCCCGCGCGAAGCGCAGGAATCCGGAATTGCCACGATCTATCAGGAGCTCAACCTGGTTCCGCTGCGGTCAGTGACCGAGAACATTATCATGGGGTACGAGCCCAAACGTCTCGGTTTGGTCGACTGGCGCGAGGGCAACAGGCGCGCACGCGAGGTTCTTGCGCGCTTTGGTATAGAAATTGACGTGACTGAGCCGCTAGGAAATTTCTCGACTGCGATCCAGCAGTTGGTTGCGATTGCGAGGGCTGTTTCTCTTGACGCGAAACTTGTCATCATGGACGAACCCACGTCATCGCTGGATGCCAGCGAGGTCGAGGTTTTGTTCGGTGTGGTGCGCGAGTTGAAGAAACAGGGCGTGTCTGTTCTGTATGTCTCGCATTTCCTCGATGAGCTGTTCCAAATCTGCGATCGGGTCACAACGATGCGAGACGGGCGTACCGTCAGCACGCGCACCGTCCAAGACACGACCAAATTAGAAATGATCGCGGACATGCTGGGCCGCAACAAAGATGAGATCGCGGCAGACGGACTCACGGACTTTGCAGGTGCGAAGGCTAAGAAAGGAGATATCGTTTTGCGGGCCGACTCTGTTTCGACAGGCCCGCGATTGACGCATTTCGACCTTACACTCCACCGCGGGGAAATCGTTGGGTTGGGCGGGTTGCTGGGCTCTGGCCGGACTGAGGCGGCGCGCGCTTTGTTCGGCGTGGACGGAGCCCGCAGCGGTGCGATCGAGTTGCACGGCGCGGTTGGACAACCATCCGGACCGGGTGACGCAATCGCAAACGGCGTCGGCTTTCTGACCGAAGATCGCAAGGCCGAAGGGATCATTCCAGACATGTCCGTGCGCGAGAATATGACGCTGGCCCTACTGCCGAAACTGGCCAGCCGTGGTCAGATCGATTTTGCCCGCGAGCGAGAGATCGTTCAAGCCTTCATCGACGATCTGGGCATCAAGGCGGCGCATATGGACCAACCCATTCGTGAGCTGTCTGGCGGCAACCAGCAAAAGGTGCTGCTTGCCCGTTGGCTGGCGACGCAGCCCGACATCCTGATACTCGACGAGCCGACCCGAGGCGTGGATGTCGGCGCCAAGCGAGAGATCCAATCGTTCATTCGGTCGTATGTCGAAAAGGGGTTCGGCGTCGTTCTTATCAGTTCGGAATTCGAAGAGCTGGTGGAAGGCGCCGACCGCATCGTGGTCATGCACGAGGGGCGCTCGGTCAAGGAACTGACCAACCCCGGGATTACCGAGAACATACTGGTGCGCGCGCTTGCGCATCATGAAGGAGGAACTGGTTCATGGACCGAGCAATGAAGTTGCCGCAACGGGTCGCATCGATGCCCTTCCGCTTTCATGGCGGCATCGCCGCGTTGGTCGCCCTGCTGGTGTTCAACGCGTTTTTCACCCCCAATTTCCTGCAGATGCAGACCCTGTTCGTGAATATCAGCCAGGTTGCCACGATCGCCATCGTGGCCATGGGTATGACGCTGGTCATCGCCACGGGTGGAATTGATCTGTCGGTTGGCGCTGTCATGGCTCTGGCGGGGGCGTTGGCCCCGCTGATCTTTCTGTCGGATCTGGGCGCCGCCAATCCGATGCTTGGCGTCATTTTGGCCATTGTCCTGCCACTGTTCGTCGCGGGTTTATGCGGGGTATTCAACGGCGTGATGGTTGCCGTGTTGAACGTGCAGCCCATTATTGCGACGCTCATTCTTTTCATCTCGGGTCGCGGTATTGCCCAGGTTTTAACGAATGGCAACCTGCAGACATTTTCAAACCCTTCATTCAGTTATCTTGGAACCGGCAAGGTGCTTGGCTTGCCGTTCCAGGGTTGGCTGGCGCTGGCCATTGCCTGTGTGCTGTTCTGGGTGATCACCAGAACCACTTGGGGCCGCTACCTGCTGGCGATCGGCGGCAATGAACGCGCGGCCTATCTGGCCGGTGGTCCCGTCCGGCGGGTCAAGATCGGGGCCTATGTCATCTGCGCGGTGCTTGCGGGCTTGGCTGGTCTGATCGTGGTTGCGATCAACTCGGCCTCGGACGCCGCGCGCAACGGCAATCTGATGGAGCTTGACGCCATCGCGGCCGCTGTCGTTGGCGGGGCTCTTTTACAAGGCGGACGGGCGCCGATCTTTGGTGCCATACTGGGAGCCGTCATCATCCAATTGGTCAAATATACATTGCTGGCCAACGGGGTAGAGGACGAAGTTGCACTGATCGCCAAAGCGGTCATTATTATCCTGGCCGTCTGGGTCCAGCAGTTCCGGAGGGCTTGATCGATGTTGGATGAAACGGCTTTTGACCTGCGAAAGTACCTTCGGCGCAATTCGGCTTCGGTGACGGTGTGGATCGCACTGCTGGCTTTGATCCTGTTTGGGCTGATGCGCTATGACAACTTTGGCAGCGCCTACAATTTCTCGTCTTTCCTGAACTACAACGCGATGTTCATCGCGATTGCGCTGGGTATGTGTTTTGTGATCATGACCGGCGGGATTGATCTGTCGGTTGGATCCGTTGCGGCCTTTACGTCGGTTGTTGCGGCCTATCTCAGCCCATACGGGATTCAGGTTGCGCTGCCGGGGGCCGTGCTTGCCGGGGTGGGCTTCGGAGCGATCAACGCCTTTTGCATCATCATCCTTCGGATTCCGCCCTTCATCGCCACGCTGGCCACCATGCTGGCCGCAAAAGGCGGCGCACTGGTGATTTCGGGCGCCCAGACAATTTCGGTTGATTGGGGGTCGAACTTCACCAAGCTTGGCATGGGGCAGGCGTTTGGTCTGTTTCCATGGGCAATAGTCATAGTGGCCGGACTGACGCTGGTACTGTGGCTGGTGCTGGAAAGAACAACCATCGGGCGGACCGTCTTGGCGATCGGTGGCAGCGAGGATGCCTCGAACCTCATGGGTCTGAAGGTGAATCGCGCCAAGGCTTTCGTCTACCTGCTTTCGGGCGGCTGCGCAGGGCTGGCTGGCGTCTTTCTGGCCTCGGGTTTTGGAGCCGGACAACCCCTTGAGGGCATCGGATGGGAATTGTCGGCCATCGCGTCCGTTGTTGTGGGCGGCACCTTGTTGACAGGTGGGATGGGTTCGATCCCTGCGACCGTGGCCGGAGCGCTTTTGCTGGGTCTGGTGTTCAACGTTCTGAACTTTGAAAACGGTCAGGGGACCATCAGTTTCAGCGCCTATTGGCAGATGGTCATACGTGGAGGCTTTCTTTTTGTGGTCATCCTCTTACAGTCTCGGGTTATTGCCAGGCAGCAGAAGGTCTTGGGTTCGTGAATCGCATAGAAAGTGTTTCAGCGCGGCTGTTCAACGTCCCGCTCGCCGAAGTCCTGGTCGATGCCAAACATGGCGATCACACGTTCTTTCAATTGATCACCGTTACCATTCAAACGTCGGATGGGGTTGAGGGGGTTGGGTATACCTATACGGGCGGCAAGGGCGGTCATGCCATCTTGGCGATGATCCAGCATGATCTAGCGCCGTTCCTGGTTGGACAAGGCGCCGAACAGATCGAAAGCCTGTACGATGCCATACAATGGCATGTGCACTATGTGGCACGGGGTGGGATCGCCTCGTTCGCCATTTCGGCCGTGGATATTGCCCTTTGGGACATTCGCGGCCGAACGCAGAATGCACCACTATGGCAAATGGCTGGTGGAGCGTCCAAACGGTGCAAGGCCTACGCCGGCGGGATCGACCTGAATTTCTCGTTGGAGAAACTGCTGTTGCAGACCGAAGGCTACCTTGCGCGTGGGTTCAACGCGGTCAAGATCAAGGTCGGTCAACCGGATCTGGCCGATGATCTGGCGCGGGCCCGGGCGGTGCGCGAAATGTTGGGGCCGGACCGGTTCTTCATGGTCGACGCGAATTACTCAATGAGCGTCGAGCAGGCCATCGTGGCAGCCCGAGGGTTCGCCGACTGCGATACCCTGTGGTTCGAGGAACCGACAATTCCAGACGATTACAAAGGCTATGGCCGAATTGCCGAAGCCACGGGCGTGCCCCTTGCTATGGGTGAAAACCTGCACACGATTCACGAATTCGAGTACGCCTTTGATGACGCGAAGCTGAGTTTCATCCAGCCCGATGCCTCAAACTGTGGCGGGATTACCGGCTGGTTGCGCGTGGCCGCGCTGAGCGCCCAGCACGGCATTCCGGTTTGTAGCCATGGCATGCAGGAGCTGCACGTCAGCCTTGTTTCTGCGCAGCCCAATGCGGGTTGGCTGGAAGTACACTCATTCCCGATAGACCAGTACACGACCCGTCCGCTGGTCGTGGAAGACTGCCTGGCCGTGGCCCCGGATACGCCGGGGACCGGAGTGGAATTCGACTGGGACAAACTGAATGCGGAACACAGGGAGATGCATACATGACGACCCAGACGATCTCTGCGGCGTATTACAGGGGCAACAAGAGCTTTGCCGTGGAACAGGCTCAGGCGACGGCACCGGGCCCCGGCGAGGCCGCCATTCGCGTTGCCTATTGCGGGATTTGCGGGACGGATATGCACGTCTACCACGGCAACATGGATGCCCGCGTCGGCCTGAACCGGGTGATTGGGCATGAGATGTCAGGTGTCGTCGAAGCGGTGGGCGAGGGCGTCGACACGGTCGAACCCGGCCAGAAGGTTGTTGTCCGACCGCTTGATCACTGCGGAGAATGCCCAGCTTGCAAACGGGGGCATCAGCATATTTGTCAGAACCTCAAATTTCTCGGCCTCGACACCGATGGCGCCATGCAAGAGATCTGGACCGTTCCGGCCCATACGTTGCACATTTTGCCGGATGACTTGCGCATGGATCACGCGGCGCTGATCGAGCCGATCGCCGTTGCCTGCCACGATGTGCGGCTGTCTGACCTGCAACCTGGCGAAGACGTTGTCGTCATCGGCGGCGGCCCGATCGGCATCCTGGTTGCCATGGTTGCGCGGGATGGGGGTGGAAATGTCGTGATTTCTGAAGTGAATCCGAACCGTCTTGCGATTGCTGAAAAACTTGGCTTTGACACGATAAACCCAATCGAAACCGACCTGGTGTCCACAATCAACGCGCGCACGGGCGACAAAGGCGCAGATGTGGTTTTCGAGGTGTCGGGAACGCAGCCCGGAGTTGATGCGATGACCGCCGTTGCCGCGACTCGGGCCCGGATCGTGATGGTCGCGATCCATGCACAAAAGCCCCAGATAGACCTGTTCCAATTCTTCTGGCGAGAGCTGCAACTGATCGGTGCTCGGGTCTATGAGCCAGAGGATTACGAGAAAGCCATTGCAGTTGTCGCCTCGGGCGGAGTGGACGCGGATGTTGTGATTACTGACGTCAGCCCTTTGGCAGACATCCAGGCCGCGTTCGAAGCACTGGATCGCAGCCCAACCGCAATGAAAAGCCTGATCGAAGTAGGACCGCGTTCATGAGTGTTTTGAAAAGTTTCGACCTGACGGGAAAGACGGCCCTTGTGACTGGGTGCAAACGCGGTATCGGGCGCGGAATGGCCGAGGCATTGGCATCGGCTGGAGCCGATATAATCGGAGTGTCCGCCTCGCTTGAGCTGTCCGGGGCGGATGTCGAAAAAGCCGTGACAGCGATGGGACGCAGTTTCCGGGCTTACCAATGCGACTTCTCGGATCGCGCTGCGCTGCATGCGTTCATTGATCAGTTGAGGGACGACGGACAAACTCCTGATATCCTTGTCAACAATGCCGGCACGATCAAACGAAAACCCGCCGCTGAACACCCGGACGACTGGTGGGACGACGTGATTGAGGTGAACCTGTCCTCGCAGTTCGTTCTGTCTCGCGAGATCGGCAAGGACATGCTGGCGCGCGGCAAGGGTAAGATCATCTTCACTGCATCGCTGCTAACATTTCAGGGCGGCATCACCGTTCCCGGATATGCGGCCTCGAAAGGTGGGATTGGACAGCTGACGAAGGCCCTGGCCAATGAGTGGGCCGGGCAGGGTGTGAACGTGAATGCAATCGCCCCCGGCTACATCGCGACCGACAATACCCAAGCCCTGCAGGACGATCCGGTCCGATCAAAGTCGATTCTGGAACGAACACCCCAAGGCCGTTGGGGTACGCCTGGTGATTTTGCCGGACCTGTAGTCTTTTTGGCTTCTGCAGCGTCGGACTACGTCAACGGTGAAATCCTTGTTGTCGACGGGGGCTGGATGGGGCGGTAACACCGTCAACGCGCCACGGGACCTAAGGCATCACGTCCCGATGTAGTGCACCTTCAATCGTCGTGTCTTGGGTGCCTCGCGATGTTCGAAGAGATACAGGCTTTGTACGCGGCCCAGCGGAAGCTGCCCCTGTTCGACCGGGATGGACACCTGCGTTTGCGTCAACAGCGCCCGCAAATGCGATGGCGCGTTGTCGTCTTCGCTCGGGCGATGGTGATATTTGCCTGGTGATTTGGGGACCAGTTCTTCGAAGAACGTCTCGATATCCTTGACCACCTCGGGATCGGCATTGGCCTGAACCAACAGCGCGGCACCGGTGTGGACGCACCAAAGGGTCAGCAGGCCCGAGCCAAGTTCATGGTCAGACACCGCACCCTGAACCACCCCGCTGATGTCGGCGAGGGATTTGCCGGGCGTTTCAATGGACAGCTCAAAAAACTCTTGCTTCATCCATCAGATCCTTTCCTTGATCTTGCGCGAATGCGCCCAGCTTTCCGCACCCCATTCGGCATTCAACTTTGAGGCTTAAGTATTTGATTTATAACATTCTATGACTTTCATTCATGCAAACAGGCTTTTGAACCTGTCTACGCACAAACGAAACCCATCTTCGAAATTTTCGTTGCCGGGATGATAAACGCTTTCCAAGGAAATCACGCCATCATAGCCATCGGATCGGAGCGCGTCCGCGATGGGTTGGAATAGGGGCGCGAGCTGACCTTCCCCCATACGGCGCACTTCCAGCGTTGCCCGTGGCGTGTCGACCTTTACGTCCTTGATGTGAATGTGACCTAAATAGCCGCCGCGCAGTTCTTCGTAACCGTCCGGGTATGCCAGTTCATGGCACCAGCAGTTGTTTCCGGGGTCCCAAAGTACCTTCAACGCATCCTTTGCATCCAACTCGTCGATCAGTTTGCGGGCTGTATAGTTGGAATTGACCAGCGTGCCGTTTCCGGTTTCCACGACAAGCGTCACCCCCTCAGCTCTTGCCAGTTCAACCGCCGGCGCGATCAGAGGCGGCATCGAGTCCCACACCCCATGCGCCACGTTCCATTTCTCGGCGCCGTTTTTTCCCCAGAGTATCTGCTCTTTTCGTTGGGTCATGATCCGAACGAGCGGAGACCCAACAACATGCGCCATGTCGATTACGCGTTTCAAGGCGTCCATGTGCCGAGTGTGCAGGTCGTCGCCGGGCCTGTTGGCAGCTGTCATCCCCGCAAAGATATGGCGTGACAGACATGACACAGGCTTGCCCCGGTCGCGCAAAAGCGCGTCGATCTCGGCAATTTCCTGCGGGGAATGGTCCCCGACCTCCGTATCTCCAACGAACTGAAGCTCTGCATAGTCCAGACCGAATTCGTCCATTACGTCCACGGCATGCCGCAGTTCGCGGGAAATGCCGTCGCAAATCACACCAAGTTTCATGTTCGTCCCCCCTCAGCGATGCAATTCTGCGCCAACGATCTCTTCGATGACCTGAGTACACACCCAGTTGTCGCCGTTCGGGTATTTGGTTTTTCCTGCGTGAAAGATCTGCATTGCGGATGACGCTGTGTGCATTGGAACGCCCAACGAACCGGCCAGTGCCAGCGAGATAGTCAGGTCCTTGTGCATGGTTGCGATATGGCTACCGGTGGCCTCGAACTTGCGATCAATGATGTTTTCAAGGGCGGTATTCACGACGCCGCACCCCGCGCTGGATGAGGAGAACACATCAAGTAATGCCTGACCGCTGACACCGGCTTTGGCCGCCAGGGCCGCAGCCTCGAATGTGGCGGAAAAGATCGATCCGATCAGAGATTGCAGGCAGGCTTTCACGGTTTGCCCGTCGCCGGCGTTTTCTCCGACCCGATGAATGGTTGCCGACACTGCCTGCATGACTTCTGCATTTCTGTCCAGCACATCCGCAGCACCGGCAGCCATCATCGTCAATGTGCCGTTCTGCGCGCCGGGGAACCCACCCGAGACAGGGGTGTCTATTAGGTGGATGCCCGAGCCCTCCATATCCTGCCCGATGGCGCGGGCTTCGGCCGGGGTAATGGTCGCCGACAGGATGACCGTTCCGCCTTTCGCCATGTTCGGAACCAGCCCGTTTTCACCCAAGATGACATCGCGGGCCTGATCTCCGCTCATCACCATGACAAACACAGTGGCGGCGTGACGACCGACTTGCCCCACGCTGTCCTTGGGCCGGCCGCCCATGTCGGCAAATGCCGTCATGCGTGTCATGCTCAGGTCGAAACCGGATGTTTCAAAGCCATTCTTGATCAGGTTCTTGGCAAGGCCGCTGCCCATGTCGCCAAGACCGATTACGCCTGCGGTTTTCATTTGGACTCCTCCCGTTCTTCCGTCGTTGCCGTCTGGCCAGACGTTTCGAAAAATGATGCCCCAAGGCATCGGTTTTCGCGGGAGTTTCACGCGTCTTGAACAGACGTCGGGCGAGTCCGGAAGACACCCCGCTGCCCGTTTACGTCCCGCAAGTAAACGAAGAATGCGGCGCACAGGCAAGCAAAGAAGTGTTACGGACGGAAAGAAACTGCCTGATCCGACGTGTCAGGAAAACGCCGCCATGATGCCGCGCAATTCTGCCAGCCCGCGCATTCGTCCGATCAGCGGATAGCCGGGAGTGCTGTGTCCGCCCAGATCGCTCAGCAGCTCTTGTCCGTGGTCGGGTCGCATCGGAATTTGCCAGTCGTCCCGCCCTTGAGATTTGCGGCGGCGTTGTTCTTTCATCAGCTCGCGAATGGTTCCGATCATGTCGGTGTCACCCTCCAGATGCGGAGCCTCATAGAAATCGGGTTTCTGGCTGTCTGACCCCGCGATGCGTCGGGTGTTTCGCAAGTGAACAAAGTGAATCCGGTCGCCATGCCGGCGAACGAACTCCGGCCCATCGAATTCAGGGGAAACACCCAGCGATCCGGTACACAAGGTTGCGCCGTTCGCGGGCATATCAACCGCATCCAGTACGGCGCCGTAGTCCTCGGTACTGGACATGACCCGCGGCAGACCGAGCAACGAGAAGGGCGGATCATCGGGATGACAGCACAAGCGCACCCCCAATTCTTGGGCTATCGGGGCGACCTCAGACAGGAAGTCGATGAGGTTTGCGCGCAGCCGGTCACGGTCTATCTCGGCATATGTCTGCAGCAAGCCGCGCACGTCCTCTACGCTCCACTGATCGTTGGCGCCGGGCAGCCCCGCGGTGACATTGTGCTGCAACTGGGCCTTGGATTCCTCCGACATGCGCGAAAAGCGATCCTTGGCCGTTTGCTGGACGACGCTGGAATAGTCTTCCGACGCGCCCGGACGTTCGAGAATATGTATGTCGAAAACAGCAAAATCGGTCAGGTCGAACAGCATGGCCGTTCCGCAATGCGGCTGTGGGGCACGAAGGGCGGTGCGCGTCCAATCCAGGATCGGCATGAAGTTGTAGCAAACAACTTTGACGCCACGGACGGACAGGGCCCTGAGGCTGGACTTGTACGCCTGCAGATGCTCGGCCATGTCTGCCGACTGCGTCTTGATAGCCTCCGATACGGGCAGGCTTTCGACAACGTCCCAACTGTACCCGGCCGCGGCAAGAACGGCCTGCCGGTCGGCGATGCTCGGTTCATCCCAAGGCTGTCCGGGTGGGATGTGATGCAGCGCGGTGACGATTCCCTGAACCCCGACTTGATGGAGATCGGCCAGGGCGATCGGATCCTCGGGTCCGAACCAACGCCAGCATTGTTTCATGGCAGCCATCCTTCATACAGTGGGTGATCGGGCCTGATGGGAAGGGCAACGCGCTGCCCGGTGCGCGCTGCGTGATAAATCGCCGTCACAAGGCCGATGGACGCAGCGCCATCCTTCAGCGTAACGGCCGAATTTGCCTCGGACCGCAGTGCCTTGCCGACTTCGGTAAAGAACCCTTCGAAACCTGTTGGTTCGGCAGCGGCTGCTGCAAGGGCCTCGTCGATAGCGGCTTGATCCACCGGATCCCGCGCGGCGAATGTCCAAGGCGTTTGGCCCGGGGCATAGGGTTCTGTGCCAGAGGTGGCGGTCACCTTTTCAAAGACGAACCGCAGGCGGGTTTCGTCCGTGGCGGCGCCCAGGGTGATATTGCTTGTGCACAAGGCTCCGGAAGTCATGCCGAAGCAGATCGCGGCGCAGTCTTCCGTCTCGATCGGGTTGACCCGCGTCGTTGTCATTGCAGACACCCAGGCGATATCGCCCGCGATATGAGTCAGCAGATCATGGTTGTGGATGGCATGGCCCAGAACCGCGCCGCCGCGTTCACCGGCCCATGTTCCTCGCCACGGCACCGCGTAATAGTCCGCCTCTCGGGACCAATGGGTTTCAAGCGCGGCAGTTTGGACCGCTCCGGTCAGGCCTGCGCGTTGTAAGTGGCGCAGTTGGGCCAGTGACGGGCCCCACCGGTATTGAAAGACCGGAAACACCTGCTTGCCCGCGCTGCGTGCGGCTATGGTGATCCGATCCACATCCTGCAGCGAGGTCGCAAGAGGCTTTTCGCAGACAACGTGTTTTCCTGCGGCCAGTGCCGAAAGGGTGGTCGGTACATGCAGATGGGGCGGTAGGCAGATGTCGATGACATCAATCGCCGGATCATCCAGCGCGTCCTGAATATTGGTCAGAGAGCGAAAATCCGAGTTCTGTCGAATCTGTTCTATCCGGTCCGTATTCTGGTCGACCATGGCGGCTACGCGGAAGTCGCGGTCAAGCCGTTCCAGTGCGCTCAGATGTTGCGCACCGATACCAGCGCCAAGGATCGCAACGTTGATCATCTGCGTTCCGCCATTTCCTGCGCACGTAGCGCCAGTTCCATGACCTTAAAGCAGTGGGTCTGCGTCATTGCAGTTTCGGTCCGGTTACGGATGTCATCGGCGAGGCGCGCAAAGTAGGGAAGGCCGTCGTCAGATGCGTCGATCTTTTGGCAGGTTTCACCATTCACGAGGATCAGATGGTCCGTCCCTGAGGCCCCACCCACATCAACATATTTTCGCAACTCGATATAGCCTTCGGTTCCTAGGATCGTCAGACGACCATCCCCCCAGTTCGGAAGGGCATCCGGCGTAAACCAGTCAACCCGGATATACCCGGTACCATTCTCGCTGCGCAGATTGAGCTCTCCGAAATCCTGCAACCCGGGATCCTTGGGGTTTGCGTAGTTCGCCACGTAAGCGTTTGTGATTTCCGCGGTTTCCGAACCTGTGTAATGCAAGAACTGATCGATCTGATGCGAGGCAATGTCGGTCAGAATTCCGCCATAGCGGTCACGCCTAAAAAACCACTCCGGCCGGGTTGCCCGGTTCAATCGGTGCGGGCCAAGTCCGACCGTTTGGATCACGCGCCCTATGGCACCGGCCTCGACCAACTCGGTCGCCATGGTGCTGACCGGCGTTTCAAATCGTTCGGAAAAATTTACCGACCAGATTCGACCGGTGTCCGCGACCGTTCGCTTGATCTGGTCGAGTTGCTCAAACGTCGTGCAGCCCGGCTTGTCGCTCATGACATCCATGCCGTTCTGCATAGCGCGAATCGTCAACGCGGCCCTATCTGCCGGAATTGCGGAAATCAGCGCTAGATCCGCCCCGCAGGTTAGGGCGTCTTCCAATCGGGCCAGCCGCGGAATATTGGGAAACCTTTTGACGTAGCCCGGTAGCGTTTCTGGATCGCCTTGTGTCCAGTAGCCGACACAGTCCACGCCGATTTTACGCATGTTTTCCGTCATGCCATAGATATGGCGGTGGTCCAGACCAAGGGCGACGCAGGTCAGGCTCATGAGGCGACTCGTGTTTTCTGGCCGGTTCGATTGGCGATCTGCATCGCGTCTATGACGGCGTGAGTCAAAAGGGCACTGCGTCCGCTGGCCAGCGGCCTCGTTCCACCGGCGACGGTCTTGGCGAAATCCTCGATAACCGTCTGGTGCCATTCATGGGTGAACGCCATGGGATCGGCCCCTCCGCCTGTGGCGGACGTTTCGCCAACCGTGGATTTCCGTCCATCGAAAGTGGTCAAGGTCAGGACACCTGAATCCAGATGCGCTTTGGCGCGCGTGCCCTGGATCGTGATAGATTCAGCGGCCCCAGGATATTCGGCAGTAGTTGCCATCAACGTTCCCACCGCGCCGTTATCCATTTCAAGGATTGCACCTGCCCAATCCTCGGCCTCGAGATCGTGTAACGGAGTTTTTCTCATCATGGCTTGAATGCCCGAGATCGGCCCCAGCAGCCACATCGCAAGGTCAAGCGTGTGGATTGCCTGCGAGATCATGACACCGCCTCCGTCGCGAGCGTAAGTGCCGCGACCCGGCTCGTCATAGTAGCTCTGATCACGCCACCAGGGGACACGGATCTCCACCGTGGCGATCGCGCCCAGCTCACCCTGTTCAATGGCTGATTTCAGCGCCTGCGAAGCGGCGCGGGCGCGGTGCTGAAAGACTATGCCCAGCGGAACACCAGACACCTCGCACTGCTCGACAATGGCCGTCGCGGCGTCCAGCGTTCTTTCGATGGGCTTTTCCATCAGGATCGGTTTCGAAGCGGTCGAAAGAACCCGCACCAACTCTGTGCGCTGATCAGGCGGGGTTGCGATGATCGCAAAGTCGACGTCTGGTTCGTTTGCGATTTCCTCGACCGAGCTGAATGTGCGGGTGTCGTTTCGCTGCGCGAACTCAGCTGCTTTTTCAGGATTGCGCCCGAGGACGCCGGCAAGATTGAGGCCTTGGTCCGATGCCCGAATGGCAGCCACATGCGTGCCCGAAACCATCCCCAAACCAATCAGCGCAATATTCATTCATTCCCCCGGATCACCCGGTCAGTCTGCGGGTTCGAACGGGAAAGATGCAACCATTAAAAACTGTGTTAACAATTGCGGGCAGCAGTATCGGAGGAAGAATTGACCGATAATTTGAATGGCATGGCGGAAGACCTGTACTTGGGCATCAAGAACCTGCCGATCGTGTCTCCGCATGGTCACTGCGATCCGGGGTGGTTTGCAGCCGATGAGCCGTTTCCCAACCCGGCCGAGCTGCTGGTGGTTCCCGACCATTACGTGTTTCGTATGCTCTATTCGCAGGGCGTTCCCTTGTCCGAACTTGGCGTTGGGGAAGAGGGGCGAAAGAAGGATCCTCGCGCCGTATTTCGCACCTTTGCCGAGAACTGGCATCTGTTTCTGGGAACGCCATCTCGGATATGGATGTACTACGTGCTGCAAGAAACGTTGGGCGTGTCTGAGGAGTTGTCTTCGCGCACGGCTGACCTGATTTATGATAAGATCTCAGAAAAGCTGGTGCGACCCGAATTTCGTCCGAGGGCTTTGTTCGACAGGTTTGGGATCGAGGTTCTGGCCACCACGGATTCTGCTCTCGACGGCCTCGCGGAGCATCGGGAGATTCATACAAGTGGTTGGGGCGGGCGCGTTGTTCCGACGTTCCGCCCAGACGGGGTTTTGGATGGGGCGGACCCGGAGTTCGTACACAACCTGAACAAGTTGGCTGAGCTGACAGGCTGCGATCTGGGCAGCTATGATGGCTACCTCAACGCGCTGCGAATGCGGCGGGCTTATTTCATCCAGCTGGGATGTACTGCCACCGACCACGGTATCGAACGTGTGCAGATCGAGTGGCTGGAAGACCCGGATGCGCTGTACCAACGGCTGAGACGGCGGGAAGGTACCGAACAAGATGCTCGCCGGTTCTATGGGCATATGCTGATCGAAATGGCGCAGATGTCTGTCGATGATGGTCTGACCATGCAGATACATGCTGGCAGCAAGCGCAACACGAACCACGCGGTAATGCGGGACTTCGGACGGGACAAGGGGGCCGACATTCCAATCGCGATGGATTGGGTCACGGGCCTTGAGGCGCTGTTGAACAGGGTTGGAAACTCGGCGGAACTGCGCATTATACTCTTCACATTGGACGAAAGCACCTATGCCCGTGAATTGGCCCCTATGGCGGGACATTGGCCGTGCCTTAGGATAGGGCCGCCTTGGTGGTTCCACGACAGCCCAGCCGGGATTGCGCGGTATTTCGATCAGGTCGTTGAAACGGCCGGATATTACAATTTGGCCGGATTCAATGACGATACGCGGGCTTTTCTGTCCATTCCTGCACGTCACGACCTGTGGCGACGGGGGGTGGCGATTCATCTGGCCCAGCAGGTTGCGCGCGGCTATTTCGGTCGGGACAGTGCCGAGCATCTGGCGCGGTTGTTAGCGGTCGATCTGGCGAAACAGGTTTACGGATTGCAAAGCTAGATGGGTACAATTCTTCACTTCGGCCTTGGAAACTTCGCCCGGGCGCATTTACTGGACTACACCGATCATGCGGGCGGATGGGGCGTTGTCGGCGTCAGCCTGCGTTCATCCTCGGTTCGGGATGGATTGGCGCGACAAGGTTTCGAGTACGATTTGTGCGTACAGGGGCAGGGCGTCCGGCGCATCAAAGCTCTGCGGGATGTTCTGGTCGCGCCCAAGGATTGCGCAGAGATTTTTGATGTGATGGCGGATGCCGAGATCATTTCGGCAACCGTTACCGAGAAAGGTTATCACTTGGACGCCGCGGGCAATCTGAACCTTCAGGACCCAGCGATTGCCGCCGATCTGGCAGGGCAATGGCCTGTGACGCTGATCGGTTTTTTAGCTTATGGCCTTGCGGAACGGTGCAAGCCAGTAACGGTGCTAAGCTGTGACAATCGCATGGAAAACGGCAAAACGCTCGAAATGGCAGTTGCCGATTTTGCGAATGCAGCCGGCCTGGACGTGAATTGGAATGCCGTTCGCTTTCCAAACGCGATGGTCGACCGGATCACCCCGGCTACCACGGACGCCGTTCGCGCAATCAGCGGCGATCCTATGGCTGTTCCGACCGAGGCGTTTTCGGAGTGGGTTATCGAAGACAGTTTCGCCGGTCCGCACCCGGATTGGCCGGGCGTGCAACTGGTCGATGACGTAGCCCCGCACGAGATGCGAAAGCTGCGCATGTTGAACGGTGCCCATTCCCTGTTGGCTTATGGCGGCTTGGAGCGAGGCCTGACCTACGTCCACGAAGCGGTTCGAGACCCGGTTTTGCGCCCGCTGGTTTCCGAGTTGATGAAGGATGCGGGCGCAACGCTGCCCGCAGCACTGCAAGTACAGGTTCCGGACTATGCCGAGGCTTTGTTGCGCCGCTTTGAAAACCTCGAGCTGGCGCACCGTCTGGACCAAATCGCGATGGATGGCAGCCAAAAGCTGCCGTATCGCTTTGTTCCCACACTCCGTGAGACCGGCTCTCAGGCGGTGATTGCAGGGATGCGGGCCTGGATCTCCTTTTGCATGTCCGAGACCGCCAAGGGCAGGACGCTGAACGATCCTTGCGCGTTGGAAATCGCCTCGGCTGTCAAACAGCCAGATCCGGTAGTGCCACTTTTGGACCTTGTTGGCGCTGAGGATCTCGCGTCACTTATCCGGGAATGATCGCGCCGCGGAACTGAACAACGGTGGACGCCAGATTGTGTCCGGCCATCAGGGCCTTGGCCTGCGATTTTCCTGTCAGCAAGGCAGCGAGGTAGCCACCGTTGAAACTGTCGCCCGCCGCTGTGGTATCCAGCACGTTTTTGGCAGGCTCATAGGTTTGGTCAATGTTCTGACCAATGGGCAGAGGGCCATCCTCTCCGCGTTTCAATGCACCGACACCGTGATGATCGGCAAAGCGTGCCGCCACTTGATCCGCGCTTTCCCCGAACAGTGCCATCTCGTCGTCGATGGATGGTAGGGCAATATCTGCACGCTGCCAAAGCCGTTGGTTGATCTGCCGGGCGTGTTCGACGCTGTCCCAGAGACGCGGACGAAAATTGCTGTCATAGACCAACCGAACTGAAGAGCCTTCTAGCCAGTCCAGAAGCGCAAGCCTCACCGAATGCGGAAGAATGGCCACGGAAATCCCTGACAAGTACAGCACGTCGTAACCTTTCAGCGAGCTGAAGTCATGATCGGCAAAAAGCTGGCGGGCGGCCGCCTCGCTGCGCCAATAGGTAAAGCTGCGTTCACCGTCCGCAGAGGTCGTGATCGCGTATAGTCCCGGAGAAGCGTTGGGAATGATGCGGATGCCGGATGTCCCGATTCCATGACTGGCGATAAAGCCGGCGATGCGCCCTGAGAACGGGTCGTCGCCCAGACATGTCATATACTCCACCTGCAGATCAGGAGCGGCGCGGTGCATGTAGATGGCCGTGTTCAGCGTATCCCCCGCGACGCCCACCTTTGCACCGGTTTCCAGCATGGACAATTCGATCATTGCTTCGCCGATGCAGGCAATTCGCGTCATTTCTTTTCTCTCTTCCAGATGATGAGACCGGCAGTCATGATTAGAACAGCCCCTGCCAAAGTGAATGCGCCCGGTACCGTGTCAAAGAACAAATAGCCCCAAATCGCAACGTAGATCAGGAACGAATAGGTGAATGGCATCAACTGGTTCGCCGTTCCGAACCGATGCGCGTTCGTCAATAGTTGATGCCCGCACCAGCCAAAGACGCCAAGGCCGATCAGTACAATCAGGCTCCAAGTGTTTTCTGGCTGGACCCAAAACCATATGGCGAACGGCAGCAGAACCACCGTCCCGGTAAGCCCAAGGTAGAATTGCATGGTGTCCACGGCAACAACCCCGGACAGCTTGCGCGTCATGATCGAGTACAAGGCCAAAGCGGTGGCATTGTAGACGATCAACAGCATGGTCGGATGAAAGGCTGAACCAAACGGCCGCACGACAACCAACACCCCCAGAAAGCCCAGGGTAATAGCCGCCCAACGCCATGGACCCACGCGTTCTTTCAAAACGAAGACGGACAGAAAACACACGATGACCGGGCTTGAGAACATGATTGCTGACACGACGGTCAGAGGCAAAAACCGCAGGGCATAAAAATTGAAAACGGTCGCCGAGATCAGCAGCAAGGCCCGGCTAATGACCTGCCATGGATGGTCGGTCTTGAACCTGCTGGCCTCAATCCCGCCCTTGGCGATCACGCCCACAGAGATCACAAAGTGCCCCGCATAGCGCATGAATGCCAACTGAAATGCCGGCACGCCCGCCAACGCCAACCACTTGGCCCCAAGATCCACCAGCGAAAAGAATAGCCACGCCGTCAACATCAGCACGATGCCAAGGCGCGGCAGGTCCGCAGTGGGGCTGGCGGTGACGGCCATCGATCAGGTGTTGAAACGCTTGACGTAGTAGTCAACCATCTGGCTGACCATGTCGTCCGCCTGACCGTGGTCGCGCGCGTCAATCAGCGCCGAAAGCGCGCCCTGCGACATCACGCTGGTAACGCCTGCCTCGCGTGCCATGCGGTCATAATACCCAAGATCTTTTGCCGCGTTCTTGATGGCAAAGGCCAGCTGATTTGGGTCATCCTCGACGCCGTAGGCTTTGACGAAATCCATCATTCCGGAATACAGCGGCCCTGCGGCCATAACGTCATACACCTGCTTGCGGTCAACACCGGTAATATCTGCCATGGCAAAAGCTTCGGCCATTGCGTTCGCGACGGTCATTCCGAAGAAGTTGTTGATCAGCTTGATCGTGTGTCCGGACCCAACGGGGCCAAGGTAAAAAACGTTTTCGCCCAAGTCTTTCAGTGTCGGCTCGGCCTTGTCAAAGGCAGCCTTGTCGCCGGAAGTCATAATGTTGAGCTTGCCCTCTAGCGCGTGCGAAGGCGTACGGCCAAGCGGCGCATCAAGATAGCTTCCGCCGGCTGCGGCAACCTCCTCGGCCAAGGCGCGTGTGCTGCCTGGAAGCGAGGTGCCAAAGTCGATGACGATCGCCCCGGGTTTCAATCCCGAAATCACTCCATCTGCACCGCGCATACGGCCCTCGACCTGTTCGGAGGTACCCATGCACAGCATCACGATGTCACTGGCCTGAGCCAGCTCGTGGGCGTTTTCCATCTCGCGGGCGCCTCGGTCAATCGCGGCGTCCAGGTATGTGCGGTCGCGGTTTCCCAATACCGTGACCGAGTATCCTTGGTCCAACAGTCGGTTCACCATGGCTCCGCCCATTAGTCCCAAGCCGATAAACCCGATTGATGGTTTGCTCATTGGTTTCCCTTTCCGTAAATGTCTCTGGTTTTCATTCTTGTGTCTGGCGCGGGCGGTTTTGAAGTTCGGATGCTCATATTGCCCGGCGTGTAATCATAGGTTTTTGGGTGGCCCGGTTCTTCGCCGGGGCCGGATTTCCTTCAGGTCGGTGCCCGCGCTCGAGCTGACCGCGCTTTTAGCCCCTGTTCTATCCGTGATGTGACCTCGAGCGTCCGGGCCGCATCCTCGACGTCGATCAACGGTGAGGCGCCGTCGATCACGTCAAGGAAGTGATCCAACTGGGCCTCCAGCGGCTCGCGTTTCTGTTTCGGTCGTAGAAGTTGGTCTTTTTGGGCCGCAGTGCCCCAATCCTTACCACGCCACAGGGTCATGGAAGGAAAACTTACAGCGCCCTTGGTTCCAGTGATCCACATCATGTCCTGTCGGGTTGTGCCGATGTTCGGGTTTTCGCCGGTTCCGGCCTCAAACCCCCAAGGGCTGGGTGCGGTGTCGGCAAAGCTGATAGTGCCCGTTGCGCCGTTTTCGAACGCGATCGCGATAGCCCCGCTTTCTATCCGATCTGATCCGCGGATCGACGCGCCAGGCAGGGCGACGACATCTGAGATTTCTCCGATCACAAAGCGCATGACATCGATATCATGCACCAGGTTGATCATGACTGGGCTGCCATCGAAAGTCCGCCAGTTCTGTTCAAAATAACTCTCGGGTTTGCGCATGGCCCACAGCAACGAGACGTTGATAACTTGTCCGATCGTACCTTGCGCGATCACCTCTTTCAGTTGCTGCAAGGTTGTGTGATAACGCCGATGGTGGCCTACAAGGCTGCGGACATTAGCCTGGCGAACGGCCGTCCTCAGGCGCAGGGCATCATCGACTGATGCGGCAACCGGCTTTTCGATTAGCATGTGCCAACCGCGGGATGCGGCCAGAATGCCGTGTTCTGCATGCAGGCGGGTCGGCGTCGCAATGATGACGCCATCCACCGGGTCCTGCACCTCGTCCACACTAGCAAAACGCGGCACGTCTATCTTGATCGAGCCATCTGGATCGGCCAACCCGACCAACATACAGCCGGGATGCTCAATCACGGCGCGGACGTGGCGGATACCGATCAATCCACCGCCGGCTACAAGGATCCTTTTCACATCACCGCTCCGATTTGCCAGGGAACGAATTCGTAGTCACCCAAGCCCTGCGCCTCGGACTTGGTCCGCGCGCCCGAGGCGACTTGGAGCAGCAGTTGGTATATTTCCCGTCCTTTTTCTTCGACGCTGGTACCTTTGGTCAGAATGTCGCCCGCATCCACGTCCATGTCTTCGGGCATGCGCGCTGCCAACTCAGAGTTAGTAGCGATTTTCAGCGTGGGTGCCGGTTTGGACCCAAATGCAGAGCCGCGTCCCGTGGTGAAGCACACAAGGTTGCACCCGGCCGCAATCTGCCCAGTCACCGAGGCTGGGTCATATCCGGGGCTGTCCATGAAGGTGAAGCCTTTGGCGGTGATGGGTTCGGCGTATTTGAATACACCGGTCAAAGGGGTGGTTCCGCCCTTCGCCGCTGCCCCCAGCGATTTCTCAAGGATGGTCGTCAGACCGCCTTGCTTGTTGCCGGGGCTTGGGTTGTTGTCCATCGAACCGTGATTGCGAGCGGTATAGTCCTGCCACCAATCGATCAGTCCGATCAGTTTGTCCCCAGTTGCACGACCAAGGGCGCGGCGGGTTAAAAGGTGTTCGGCTCCATAGATTTCGGGCGTTTCCGCAAGGACTCCTGTGCCTCCTTGGGCAATCAACAGGTCGCAGGCATGTCCGAGCGCAGGGTTCGCGGTCACACCTGACCAAGCGTCCGATCCACCGCATTGCAGCGCAACCATCAGTTCGGACGCCGGGGCTTCGCTGCGCCGCGCTTCATTGGCAAGGGGCAGCATCTGGTTGATCTTGCTGATGCCCATTTCCACGGTCCGGCGCAATCCGGCGACGTTCTGGATGTTCATCGTATGGAAGGTGGGGCTCTGCTTCAGCCCATACGCGTCCAACAGCCAGTCGATCTGGTTCATCTCGCAGCCCAGACCGACCATCAGAACAGCAGCGTGGTTGGGATGTTTCGCAAACCCCCACATGACCCGTTGAAGAGCTTCGAAACCGTCGCCAGAGTCGGCCATTCCGCAGCCCGTTCCGTGGACAAAGGCAACCACGCCGTCGACGTTCGGAAACTCTGCCAGCTTGTCCGGTGTGAAGTGGTTGGCAATCATGCGGGCCGCAGTCGCCGAACAGTTCACGGTGGTCAGAACCGCGATGTAATTGCGCGTACCGAACCGACCGTTGTCCCGGTGGTAGCCCATGAACGTATCGACCGAGGTGGCGGGTTTCATGGGCCGGTGGTCCGTCGCAAACTCGTAGTCCACGCTGGTATTACGGAACTCGATATTGTGGGTGTGCACATGGTCGCCAGGTTCGATCCGTTGGGTGGCGTAACCGATAATCTGGGCGTATTTTCTGACCGGATCACCGGGTGCAAGCATACGCGTGGCGACCTTGTGTCCCGAAGGGATGCGCGCATTGGTCGAGACATCTTCGACCATACTACCGGCCTCCAGCGGCCGAGTTGCAACCACCACGCTATCCGTTCGATCTAAACGTACAAAAGTCATAATCAGCTTTCTTGGCGGCAGCAGCTAGGCGCAGAACGGCGAGTCCGATGTCCACCGGTGAATATCTATATGCGGCTGTCCGGACAGCCTTGCTCTGGCCGCTTCCCAATTGGACTTGCAGACGCGCCAATCTCGCAGCTCGGTTTCGGGGTGCGATCTGGACCTCGCGATGAAGCTGGGGAAATGATCTCGACCGGTGGGTTGGCCTGTCGCACTGAAGCGGATGTCGAACGACCAGCGGAACCGGTCCGTTTCATTGACCAGCGAAGCATGTGGCGTCAGAGGGTGAAACAGGATGATCCCGCCTGCCTTGACAGGAAGGGGCACGGCTCGGCCTTCGTCAATGAACCCGTCGGCAATGCCTGTCTGTGTCCGCGCGCAATGCGGCAGGATGGATTGGTCTTGTGCCTTTGGCAGCACTTGCAAGCAGCCGTTTTCAACCGTTGCATCGTTGACGGCAATCCAAACCGTGACCATGTCGGTCTGGTCCGCATCCTCCAACGCAACCGCCCGGTCCTGATGCCAGTCCGTTGCGGTGATATGCGCGCGCACCTCGTCCTTGCACAGCTTAAGGGCAGGGGGCTTCAGCCGAACGTGCTGGATCGGATTGCTGACCAACTCTGGCCCGATCAACTGCTCGACAACGTCAAGCATGGGCTGGGCCGTCAGCAAGTCGAACACTGCGGGCCCAATATGTAACGGTGTGTCCGCCATGATCCGATCGCCGGGCAACGAGATGTCCAGCGGCTGGAAATAGTCGCAACCGGCCTGATAGGCGGACAGAAGTTTGTCCCAGAAGGTCATTCTCGACGGGTCGTTCTTGACCAGCCCTTTGTTGTACCAACCGTCATAGAGCCGGTTCAGGACATCCGAGTATTCGGCCTGTACCCGATCCAGGACATCGCCGGGAATAACATCTTCGACCACGAGGTATCCGTCCGTCCGGAACTTGCCAATCTGATCTTGTGTCAGCATGGGTGCAACCTCACAACAGCAGCGCGATGATGCCCGGCCAGATCAGAAGAACGGAAAGCGCCAGCAACTGGATCCCGATGAATGGCAGGAAGCCGCGGAAGATATCCGTCAGGCTGATATGCGGCGGGGCTACCGACTTCAGGTAGAACGCGGCCGGTCCGAAAGGTGGCGAGAGGAAGCTGACCTGCATGTTCATACAGAACACGACGCCGAACCAGATGGCGACATGACTCGGCTCTAGCTGGCCAAAGACCCCGATTTCCTCAATGGGAAGGCGCAGGACGATCGGTAGAAAGACCGGAATGATCAACAGAACGATGCCGACCCAATCCATGAATGCGCCCATGAACAGCAAGATCAGCATCATCACCAGAATGACCAGCATGGTCGGCAGCTCCTGGCCGACGATCAGGTCGGCCACGTATTGGGGCCCGCCAGCAATGGTGTAGGCACCCGCCAGCGCGGCGGCCCCGATCGTAACCCAGATAATGGTACCTGTGGATTTTAACGTCCGCATCAAGCTGTCCCAAACCAGCTCAAACGATCCCTCGCCCCGCAGGATAGCGATGATCAGGACGGCGAAGGCGCCCATGCCTGCTGCCTCGGTGATGCCTGTGATCCCGCCATAGATCGAGCCGAGAACGACGCCGATGACGACCAGCGGTGCAACGAGGCCTTTGCCCATTTCCCACCCTATTTTGGCGCGCTCTCTGCCAAAGACGAAGAAGATCAGCAGTAGGGCGACGATCGTGATGCCGGCAAACCAGGGCAGGTAGTCAGCTGTCCCCAGCCGCGCTGGTTCACCCTGGCTGGCAGCGTTTGATCCGGAAAGCTCGAAGAACGCAGCCCGGATAAACAGAACGGTGGAAAATCCGGCGACGACGATGCTCATGAAAGCCCCAAACAGTTTGCGTTTTTCAGCCGGTTCGGGGTCATTCGGGTCCGGCTCCGGCAGCGGAGCGTGATGAGGATTCAACTGCGTGCGGATGATGATGTACAGGATGATCATCGAGGCCAACATGAAGCCGGGAATGAAAGACGCGGTGAACAGCGACTTGATCGAGGTTTCGGTGATCAGCCCATAGATGATCAGAACGATCGAGGGAGGGATCATAGTGCCAAGCGACCCCGAGGCGCAGATGACGCCGATCGCGAGATTCTGATCGTAGCCGAGGCGCAGCATCTGGGGCAGGGCGATAAGGCCCAGCAGGACAACCTCACCGCCGATGATGCCGGACATGGCCGCCATGATCACCGCCATGATCGAGGTCACGATTGCGATGCCGCCGCGTGTTCTGGACAGCCAGACATTCAACGACGAATACATGTCCCGCGCGATCCCGGACCGCTCTAGCAGCGACGCCATGAAGATAAACAATGGAACTGATATGAGCACGTAGTCCGTTAAGAGCCCGTATATCTTCTGCGCCAGGATATAGAGCGGCCCAGTGCCTGGCCGACCGGTGAGAACCCCGTCGCCGAATGAAAACGGGTTCAAAAGCAGTGTCGGTTCAAACTTCAGGACCAGAACCAGAACAGCAAGAGAAGCCGAGGCCAGACCCAAGGGCATTCCGATCGCCAGAAGCACGATCAGGGCGACCATCAGGATGAGTGAGATTGTTCCAATATCCATCAGTCTTGTCCCACCGCTCGTTTGATCATTTCAATTTCGTCTTCGTCCGGTTCATCTGTGTGGATTTCCGGTTCTTTGTTCCAATCCGCGATCAAGTTCAAAATTGCTTGCATTGCGACGAGCGTAATCACGATCAGCACCATCGGCTGCAACGTCGCCGGGATCGGAGGATTGAAGGCGGAGCCATAAAGCTCCCATTTATAGAGCTTGTTGACGAACACCTGTTTGTAGCTGCCGTAGACCAGAAAGAAGGCAAACAGTACGATCAGGATTGTCGAAACCGTATCAAAAACACGCTGAAGCCAACGTGGAACTGCGTCGTACAGCAGGAATATTCGAATGTGACTGCGTTGTTGCATGGCGTAGTAGCCAGACATCAAAAACACAAAGCTGGCGAACCAGAGTGTCATTTCGTTGGCCCACTCGGTCGGCTTTTCCAGGATATAACGCATGAAGACTTCGTAGAGCATGACGACAGTCATGATTGCGATCATCATCATGGTAACTCGGCCTATGAACAGGGCGAAACGATCCATAACCGTCGAGCCTTCGAACTCCATTGTCGCTGGGCGCACGGTCTTGGTGCCAAACACTGCAAGAAACGGTAGAAGGACGAGCGCGGCCACGTCGATGATGTCGACATACCCCCCGAACACGCCAGGTAATTCGGGCGTGACGTCGCTGCGCAGATATATTTCCGTTACCTGGCTTTTGAGGGATTCAGAGGTGTAAGGCAGCCAATCCAATAGGAATGCCGGGAGATGCCAAACAAGCCAACTGGCAGTCGCGACGAAGGCCAACGGTATGAGCCATTCAATTGGTCCGCCTGAATTCTTGTGCATCGCGTAACCCTCGTCCCTATCCTTCGATCCTGTAGTGATCGATAAAGTCTCGATCCGGCTCGACCCCCAGTCCGGGGCCAGTCGGGATCATGACACGGCCGTTGTTGGCCTTGACCTGATTTTGAATTTCCAGTGGTACGGTCAGCAGATCGTCCCGAAACTTGTTGTCCGTCGTGTCGAACTCCAGCATAGGCTCCCAAGGATGCAAGCCGCCTGGAATTGGGGGCATGGCCGCCAGTAAATGCAGATTAGTTGCGACAGCGATGGCGCTACCCCAGACGTGATTTACGACCGGAGTGAAATGTGCGTGGCATAGTGCTAGTATCCTGAGATACTCTGAAACACCGCCCAAAGCGCATACTTCTGGCTGCGCTATATCGATGCCGCGATTTTCAAGAAGATTGCGCCAAGCCCAGCGATTGAAAACTGCCTCCCCGCCCGAGATGTTGACTTTCAGCGAAGTGCGCAATTCGCGGTACCCGTCAATGTCTTCTGGCGCGACAGGTTCTTCGAACCAATATACGTCCAGTTCTTCCAACGCCCGACCGACAAAAAATGCGTCCGAAGTCGTATAAGCATGGTTTGCATCGACCATATAAGGAAAGTCGTCACCAACTCCGCGTCGAACTGCTTCGCACAGCTTCACATCAGGCTTCGGGCCAAAGCCCGTTTTCATTTTGGTGGCGGTAAATCCCATTTCTTTGATCTTTGCGGCTTCCTCCTCAAAACGGCTGGCCAGACTAGAAATCGGTTCATCCCGAAGCATCATGCCGTAGCCGTAGCAAGGAACGCTTGTGCGATGCGCGCCGCCGACAAGCTTATGGAGGGGGAGGCCAGAGATTTTGCCGGTGATATCCCAAAGTGCGATGTCCACCCCGGACAAAGCCTGTATTGGCATTCCGCTTTGGCCATGGTCTCGCAGAAGGTTGTACACCTTGTGCCAGATCACGTCTTTGTCCAAAGGGTCCATGCCAAGGACCAATGGTTGGATTACCTTTTCTACGATAGACTTGTTGGCAATGGCTACGTTTCCGGGACCAAAACACTCCCCCCAACCGGTTACCCCTTCATCTGTCTGAATCTCGACCAGATGGGTTGTACGCTTGTCATAATACTGTTGCGAATAGCCCAAAACTTCCGGCATGTCGTACTGCAGTATGTGACTTATTATTCTGTTGATTTTCATGAAGTTCTGGATCCCGGCGCCAATCCGGAGGGGCCGCTAGTGCGGCCTCTCCGTGCGTCGTAATTCGGTCGAAGCCTGACTACTGCATTGCTCCCAGGTCACGCAGGAAGTTGATGTGGCTTTCCAAAAGCGCCTGTGCCTCAGGGGTCGTCGCGAATTCAGTCCAACCGACCTGAACGGCCGCGCGATACGCTGCCAGGTCTTCAGGCGACCATTCGTACAACTGAACACCTTTTGCTTTCAGGTCTTTTGCAGTCTGAGCGTTCTGCACTTCATTGATTGTGGCATTGTGCAAAGCCAAGCTATCCATTGCGACTTCCATGATCTTCTTGTGGTGCGCAGGCATAGCTTCCCAAACTTCTTTGCGACAGGCTAGGTGATCTGCCGGCATCGAGTGAAAACCGGGATAGTTTGTGTGACCTGCGATCTCGTACAGACCCAGTCCCACGTTGTTAGTCAGGTTCGCGGCATCCGCGCCATCAATGATACCGGTTTCCAAAGCCGTAAAGATTTCGTTGAAGTCCATAACGATCGGAGAAGCACCAAGTTCCGCGAACACTTTGGTCGCAAGGCCTGGAGGGGAGCGGAATTTCCAATCTTTGAAGTCGTCCACTTTTGCAATCGGCTTGGTCGAAGAAAGCGACTCCGGCCCGGGAATCCACCATCCGATGAACTCCATGTCGTAGCCGTTGTATAGATCATTCACAGCTTCTCTTCCGCCGCCATGAAGAAGCCAAGCCATTTGCTGATATGGGTTCTGATACCCGCCGAGCAGGTCGCCCGCAAACTGGAAGGCCGGATTTTTACCGGTCTGATAGCCGCCGCCCGTCATGTCGCAGTCCAAAATCCCCGTAGCAGCGGCATCGAAGGTTTCAACTGATTTGACCACCGAAGAGGAATAGAACATTTCAACTTCGATTTCGCCGTTCGACATCTCCTGAATGTCTTCAACGAATTTTGCAGCCATCTGACCAGAAAGAGTTTCGGGCGAAAAATGGGTTTGAATTCTAAGTTTCGTTGTTTCAGCCATCGCGAAACCGGCTGCCATTGTCGTGGCTACGGCCGCCACGGCCGCTGTCTTGACTATTTTCATGGTGTCCTCCCAGACGTTGAGCATTGCGCTTAGTGGGAGATCTTGTCGCCTCCGCTGCTGTCACGCAGATAGACGTTAAGCCGACGAATCGAATGCAACAAGAAAAATTTGAAATTTCTAAAAATTTCGAGATTATTGCATAAATTCGAAAAATTGCTTACGACGCTACTTGGACAAAAATTGAAGGCGCATACCTGGATGAAAGAAGAAATCGATATTTATCAAGACCTTAAAATGCGCCTAATCTCTAATGGATTTGAGCATGGAGCCAAGGTGAGAGCCGAAGAACTTCGTAATGAGTATGGCTGTTCTGCGAGTGCGGTTCGGGAAGTCCTTTTTCGTTTGGCCGCTGTTGGATTGGTGGACTTTCAGGAACAAAAAGGTTTCCGCGTGCCGATGCGTTCGCCGCAGAAGCTTATCGAATTGACACACGTCCGTGTTTTGTTGGAGGCCGAAGGCACTGCGATGTCGATCCGCAATGGCGGAGTGGATTGGGAAGCAAGATTGACGGCCGCTCATCACAAACTTAGCCATATCGAAAAACGCATACACTCCACAGACGACCCGAGCGGCCTTATCGAGATATGGTTTGCCTCGGAGAAGGAGTTTCACCAAACGCTTATTTCTGCCTGTGGCTCGGAAACCTTAAAACAAATGCATAGCCGAGTTTACGCGCAATTCAGACAGCAATTGATGGTGGCAGATCGGAACTTTGAGTTCATTTCTCAAAACATAAGACACCATGCCGATATACTTGAAGCAGCATTGTCAGGGGATGAGCAGTTAACACGAGAAAAGATTCACGATCATCTGAAACGCCACCTAACTGGAAAGACGATGGGCGACTAAAGCCGAAAATCGTCTTCCAAATACACCTGAATGATTTCGTCGAAGCTTGATTCCGCCTTGAACCCCAACTCCCGAGCGCGATCTGTTTGAAAGTCGCGCGGCCAATTCTTGACTATTCGTTCGATTGCCTCGTCGGGTTCTCGCCTGATGAGGCCAACTGCATCTTGACCGGCCACATCGCGCAGCGCTTCGATTTGTTCGGCGACGGTGCAACTTACGCCCGGCATGTTTAATGCGCGTCTGTCATTCAAAAGCTGCGTGTCCAGTGTTGCTGCATGGGTCAAAAAAGTCGCAGCGGCGCGGGGGCTGGCGTGCCAGTGGCGAACAGTGACGGCAACTGGTAAGACAGCCTCATCCCCATTCAGTGGCTCTCGGATTATACCTGAAAAGAAGGAAGAAGCGGCAGCGTTGGCCTTGCCCGGGCGTACACACAAAGTGGGCAAGCGCAAGGAAATACCGTCGATGTATCCTTTCCTGCTGAAATCCGTGATCATCAACTCAGACGCTGCTTTCTGCGCTCCGTAACTGGTCAAAGGTGCCGAGAGGAACTCATCGCCAATCTTTTCAGGGAACGGTGCTCCGAAAACTGCTATGGACGAGGCAAAAACCAGACGAGGCGTGTACTCGCCTCCTGATGCCGCGTGTTCATCTCTGAGTGCATTCAGCAGTGCCCAGGTCGCCATAAGGTTGACATCCCAGCCCAACGCAAAGTCTTTCTCAGCTTGGCCTGAAACGATAGCTGCAAGGTGGAATATGACGACCGGGCGCTGAGCTGCAACAGACTTGGCGATGCCTGGCGCAGTCAAGTTCCCCACAATTTGCTTACCTGGCGCACTGTCGAGCGGGAACGAGAGATCGAACAGTGAGATTTGGGCTTCTGGTCCAAAAGTTTCTTGGGTCGAAATTCTATGAGCCAGTTTCTGGCCCAGCATTCCTCCACCGCCTAACACAAGGATCCTCGTCACAGCATCCCGTTCCGTTTTTTAAGTTCCAAATACAAGGCCGAATGATCCAGCTCAGCCCCATCCATTTCGTCTATCAAATATTCGAAACGGTCGCGCACAGATTGGGTGCTGGGTAGCTCAACGCGAAGGCTGCGCGCTTCCTCTAGTGTGTTGTCCAAATCCTTTATTTGAAACTTAGACAAACCTCCGGGTACAAAATTTCCGTCAGACATGCGTTCGCCATGTTGTTGCAAAATAATGCTATCCGCAAAGCCCCCCTTCAGCGCGGCCCTCAACGCGGTTGGGTCTGCACCGCCTTGCTGAGCCAGTAGTGTCGCTTCGGCGACAGCAGATATTGTCACAGCGACAATTGTTTGATTGGCCAATTTGCACAATTGACCGGAACCACTTGGGCCAACATGCACAGGCCGGCCTATTGCTGTCAGAACCGGTCGCATGCGCTCCATAACGTCCTTATCACCACCGACCATGATCGCAAGGGTGCCAGCTTCGGCACCTTTGGTGCCACCGGAAACCGGGGCGTCCAGATGCTGCACCCCCATCGAGGATAATTGCGCGGATTGCTCTCTGGCGTGTTCGGGTTTAGCGCTGGACATATCAATCCAGATCATCCCCGGTTTGAGTTGTTCGCGGAAAGCCTCGTCAGAAAGTAGCGCGCCGGTCGCGTACCCATCCGACAGCATGGTTACTATTACGTCTGCACCCGAAACCGCCAGCGGGGCAGTTTCCGCCAATGTCGCGCCTTCTGCCGTCAACGGTTTTGCCTTTTTCAAGCTGCGGTTCCATACGGTTAGCGGAAATTCGGCGCGCAAAATATTCCTCGCCATAGGAGCGCCCATCAGGCCGGTTCCCAATAGAGCTACTTTTAACTGCTTGCTCATAATCCTCTGTCCTTCCGAAGGTGCGCCACGCATGGTTATGGCCAAACCAAAATCTCTGTCATACGCTAACGGCTCTGGGCCCACATGCCAGAAGTCGTTGCAAATCCGCCAAGGTTTCTCTGCTTCTCGGTTGATCTGTGGGACGAAGTAACACTTGTCCAGTCGCCACTTTTAGGGTCGGAAAATATATATGTCAGAGAGACTTAAGGGAAAAAACGTCCTGGTCACAGCCGCCGCGCAAGGGATCGGACTTGCAAGCGTAATTGCGATGGCAAGAGAGGGTGCGAAAGTCTATGCGACGGATATTAACCCTGGAAATTTAAATTTGATTCGCGATCAGAATCACGAAAATCTCGAAATTTTCGAGATGGATGTGACGAATAATGACAGTATTCATCATGGGGTCGCGCGAGCGAAGCCGGACGTTTTGTTCAACTGCGCCGGGTTCGTGCATCACGGAACGATTCTGGATGCGACCGATGAAGAATGGGACTTCGCCATGGACCTTAATGTGCGCTCAATGGTGCGCACGACAAAGGCTGTATTGCCGGGGATGCTAGAGCGCGGAGGAGGCTCGATAATCAATATGTCTTCCGCACTGGGTTCCATAATCGGTGCGCCAAATCGTTGTGTATATGGAACGACAAAGGCTGCTGTTGTTGGGCTGACTAAATCAGTAGCCGTTGACTTCATAACACAAGGAATTCGGTGCAATTGCATTTGTCCGGGAACAGTCGACAGTCCCAGCTGGCGTGACCGCGTAGATGCGTTGGGAGAGCAACTGGGCAGCAGAGAAGAAGCCCTTGCACAATTTGTGGCGCGTCAGCCTATGGGGCGTGTGGCGAAGGCAGAAGAGATTGCCGCATTGGTCGTCTATCTGGCAAGCGATGAAAGTGCATTCACCACGGGACACACGCACATAATTGACGGGGGATGGTCAGGCCAATGACTAAAATATCAAAAAATGATCTGCGATCTCGCAAGTGGTTCATGAACTCTGAGAACCTTGAGATGACGGCATTGTATTTAGAGAGATACCTGAACTACGGGTTGACCCGCGCAGAACTGCAATCAGGCAAGCCGATCATTGGGATTGCTCAGACCGGCAGTGATTTGAGCCCCTGCAACCGGCATCATATCGAGTTGTCCAAACGCGTTCGCGACGGAATCATCGCCGCCGGGGGAACGTGCATCGAAATACCAGTCCACCCGATACAAGAGACCGGTAAACGGCCAACGGCCTCTCTCGACCGCAATCTAGCTTATCTGTCCCTCGTTGAGAGTCTATTCGGGTACCCGATTGATGGCGTTGTTCTGAACATTGGTTGCGACAAGACAACGCCCGCTCTTCTTATGGCCGCTGCGACCGTCAACATCCCAGCGATTGCGCTGTCGGTCGGCCCAATGCTCAACGGCTGGTGGAAAGGTGAGCGCGCCGGATCAGGAACGGTTATTTGGAAAGCGCGCGAAGACCTTGCGGCTGATGAAATCGACACCGATGAGTTCATGGAGATCGCAGCCGCCGCGGCACCTTCGGTGGGTTATTGCAATACGATGGGAACAGCAACGACCATGAATTCGCTTGCTGAAGCCTTGGGAATGCAATTGCCGGGATCAGCAGCCATACCTGCCCCGTATCGAGAGCGCGGTCAAATCAGTTATGAAACGGGTAAACGCATTGTGGACATGGTCTGGGAGGATTTACGCCCCAGCGATGTGATGACACGTCAGGCTTTTGAGAATGCGATTGTCATAAACTCGGCGATTGGCGGATCGACGAACGCGCCGATTCACCTGAATGCAATCGCCCGGCATCTTGGTATTCCATTGAACAACGATGACTGGCAGAAACTTGGCCACGAAGTTCCTCTGTTGGTTAACATGCAGCCTGCGGGCAAATATCTGGGCGAAGATTACCAGCAGGCCGGGGGTGTTCCCGCCGTTGTCGGAGAGCTTCTTGATGCTGGATTGCTGCCGCATCCCGATGCGATAACGGTGAACGGTAAGACGATGGGCAATAACTGCTCGACGCGCCGGTCTCAGAATAGCGACGTAATCAAGCCTGTCAGTAGCCCGGTTAAGCAACAGGCGGGGTTCATCAATCTCTCGGGCAACTTGTTCGAGAGTGCGATTATGAAGACATCTGTGATCTCACAGGCATTTCGAGAGACCTACCTGTCGAACCCGGATGATCCTAATGCATTCGAGGGCAGGGCGGTTGTGTTTGATGGGCCCGAGGATTTTCACCATCGGATCGATGATCCCGCAGAAAAAATAGACGCAAACTGTATTCTGATTATGCGCGGAGCAGGACCAAGAGGGTACCCAGGTGCCGCAGAGGTCGTGAACATGCGACCACCTGCATATTTGTTGAAACAAGGCATCGAAGCCCTTCCTTGCATCGGTGATGGCCGGCAATCCGGCACATCAGGAAGCCCGTCTATCCTGAATGCTTCACCCGAAGCAGCAGAGGGCGGTGGGTTGGCCTTGGTGCGAACTGGCGACCGACTGCGCATCGATCTAGGTAAAGGCACAGCAGATATGCTGGTTTCGCTTGAAGAACTGCATGAACGCGCCCGCGATCTGGAGGCAAAAGGTGGGTATTCAATGCCGCCCAACCAATCCCCGTGGCAGGAAATATTTCGCGAAAAAGTAGATCGGTTGGATCGCGGTATGACGCTCAAAGGTGCAGAAAACTACCGCGATATTGCGCGAGGCTTCATGCCACGCGACAATCACTAAAAGGAAAAGAAATGAAACTAGTTCGTTACGGAGCCGAGGGCTCGGAAAAGCCTGCCCTGGTCGACTCTGAGGGGCATTTGCGGGATCTGTCCGCTCACATCAATGATATCACCGGCGAGATTTTAGATGACGGAACTCTTGATAGTCTGCGCTCAATAGATCCGAGTAACCTGCCAATTGTGGAGGGTGATCCTCGTATCGCACCGTGTGTCGGCGACATCGGTAAATTTCTTTGCATCGGTTTGAACTACTCGGACCATGCTGCAGAAACCGGCGCAGATATTCCCGAGCATCCGATCCTTTTTTTCAAGGCTAACTCAGCGGTCATTGGGGCATATGACGAGGTTGTCATGCCGCGGGGATCTACACACACCGACTGGGAATGCGAACTGGGCGTCGTCATAGGCAAAACAGCCAAATACGTTTCCAAGGCCGACGCACTCGAATATGTTGCGGGCTATTGCATCGTAAATGACGTGTCGGAAAGGCATTTTCAAACTCAACTGACCGGTCAATGGACCAAAGGAAAATCGTGCGACACATTTGGCCCTACCGGCCCGTGGCTAGTGACCCGGGATGAGGTGCCTGATCCTCAAAGCCTTGGAATGTCACTGGATGTAAACGGTCAGCGCATGCAAACCGGGAATACTGCTACGATGATCTTTTCCGTTACCGAGATCATAGAGCATCTTAGCCAACTATTCACACTGCACCCCGGTGACGTAATTTCAACTGGAACACCGCCCGGTGTTGGAATGGGGATCAAACCGGAGCCAATTTATCTGAAAAAAGGCGACGTCATGGAGCTTCGCATCGATGGGCTTGGTGTTCAGCGGCAAAAGGTTGGTCAAGATGACTGACTTGTTGCAAATCGGAGGGATCACTGAACGGATGCGAGAGCGCCTGTCCGCAGCGTTCGACATTCATCAATTGGACAATTTCAACGCGGAAAGTGTTACGCATATTGTAACGAACGGACATGATGGTGTTCCCCATGACCTGATGACATCACTCAGTAACCTGAAGATGATCAGTGTCTATGGGGTCGGTTACGACGCTGTCGACGCAAATGCTGCGGTTGAGCGTGGGATTGTTGTTACGCACACACCCAATGTTTTGAACAAAGAAGTCGCAACCACCGCCGTTCTGCTGTTTCTGTCATGTTATCGAGAGCTCATACGTGACGATGATTACGTTCGGTCCGGACGGTGGGAAGTTGAAGGTAATGCCCCTTTGACGCGATCAGCGGACAATCAAAAGATAGGCATTCTTGGTCTTGGTCGCATTGGTCAGGCGATCGTTGATAAGTTGGAGCCGTGGGCCCCCGAAATTTCTTATCACACCCGCAATCAAAAGGATGTCCCGTACCCGTATTTCGACAATTTGGTTGAAATGGCAGAACATGTGGACGTCCTCATATGCATCACGCCCGGCGGTCCTTCGACCAACAAGTTGGTCAACGCTGAGGTGCTGCACGCGTTGGGGGCAGGCGGCACTCTGATAAACGTTAGTCGAGGTTCGATCGTCGACGAAACTGCCCTCATTAATGCATTGCAAAACGGTGAGCTCGGGTGGGCAGGGCTTGATGTTTTCGAGGACGAACCGCGTGTTCCAAAAGCATTGCGCGAGCTGTCCAATGTCGTTCTGCTCCCTCACGCTGGTAGCGCGACTATTGAGACGCGTGCAGCTATGGGTGACCTAACTGTCGACAATCTCCTGCAACACCTTAAGGACGGATCGGTGATCACAGCTGTGCCGGAATGCAGAGATCTGTAAAAGGCCAATCTGAACAGTGTTTGAATTTGCCGTTGCGGTTTTCTTTCTGTTGATTACGCCTGGCCCAGGTGTTTTGACAACTGCGGGTATTGGATCAGCATTTGGTTTTCGAGCTGGGCTCGCTTTTGTGGCCGGTTTGATGCTGGGCGGGTTCATCAACATGATGTTGGTTGTTTCTGGAGTCGCTGCAGTAGCTTTGGCTATACCGGTACTTAGAACTTTGCTGCTATTTGCCTCTGTCGGGTATTTGGGATTTCTCGCCTGGCGTATTGCAAGCGCTGGCTCAAAGGTCGGGTTTTCCCCCGCGGTCTCGCCACTTGGTTTTGCGAACGGGCTGACACTTCAGTTCATTAATCCCAAGGCTTACGTGGTCGGCACTGCATTGTTTTCAGGGTTTGCCTTTATGCCCGATGCGCCCGTTTGGGAGGTCGTCATAAAAATCGTAGTATTCAATATGATTTGGGTGCCAGTTCACATGATCTGGCTGGGTGCTGGCGCAAAGCTGGGCAGCCTTGATTTAAGTGAGAGTTCACATCAAAGGATCAACTTTGCGATGGCGGCTTCATTGATGGTTGTTGTGGTGATTGCTTTGGCGTCGGCGCTTTAAACGAAACCTGCGTCAGTCGTACCTAGCAGACGGTTGAAAGACACAAATCAAAGTGACGCCGTTATTCCGCCATCAACGTAGAGAGTATGTCCATTGACGAAACTGGATGCAGGGGAGGCAAGGAATATGGCGGCGCCGACAAGTTCTTCTACATTGCCCCAGCGACCGGCTGGGGTGCGTTTCTCAAGCCATGCACTGAACTCTGGGTCAGCAACCAATGCGGCGTTCAAAGGTGTATCGAAATATCCTGGCGCAATGGCATTGCAGTTTAGACCATATTTAGCCCAATCAGTTGCCATTCCCTTTGTAAGGTTGGTCACGGCGCCTTTTGTCGCCGTGTAAGGCGCAATACCCGGTCTTGCTAATGCGGATTGAACCGAAGCAATGTTAATGATCTTGCCTGACTTTCTTTCAATCATGTGCCGTGCCACAGCCTGACCGACGTGAAAGACGGACGCAACATTTGTCTGTAGTAGGCGCTCGAACGCTTCAGCGGGGAAATCCTGTAACTCCGTCCTGTGTTGCATTCCGGCGTTGTTTATCAGGATGTCTATGGGGCCGGCGTACTCTTCAAAGTTGTCCACGGCAGATCGGACACCTTCATGATCGGTTACATCGAACGAAAGTTTACGTACCGAGGCGCCTGTTTCCCTCAACTCGGATGCTGCTGCCGCTAGCTTCGCGGTGTCGCGCCCGTTCAAAACGACCTGAGCACCGGCGGCAGCCAAGCCACGGGCCAACGCAAATCCAATGCCTTGGCTAGAGCCTGTTACTAGTGCGCGTGTTCCCTTTAGGTTGAACATTTCAAGCGTCATGCAAAAACCCCTTGGTTGTCAGCACCGACTATCCGTATCTTTTGGCAATCTGTATAGGGAGTCTGTGCAATGTCTTCGGCCAGTGTTGCTGTTGTTATCCATGCCGCAAAAGATCTGAGGTTGGAAAACCGAGACGTACACGATGTGGGGCCAGACGAAGTCTTGATTGCCATGCGCGCGGGTGGGATTTGCGGATCTGACCTGCATTACTACAACCACGGTGGTTTCGGTGCGATAAAGTTGCGTCAACCGATGGTACTTGGACACGAAGTCGCCGGGGAAATCGTGAAAGTTGGGTCAAGTGTGCAGGGGGTGCACTCAGGTCAACTCGTTGCAGTTTCTCCATCCCGCCCTTGCCAAGCCTGCATTTATTGTCTGAACAGGCAGCAAAACCACTGTCTTGATATGAAGTTCTATGGCAGCGCGATGCCGTTCCCGCATATCCAAGGCGCTTTTCAAAGCAAACTCGTGGCAAAAGCAGGTCAATGTGTTCCGGCAGATGGGTTGAGCCCCGCGCAGGCCGCTATGGCCGAACCTCTGGCGGTCTGTTTGCACGCGATTAAACAAGCTGGGAGCCTCTTAGGTAAAACGGTACTTATCACGGGATGCGGTCCGATCGGCTGCCTCACGATCTTGGCAGCACGTCGTTCAGGGGCGGCCAGAATAGTGGCGACCGATATCTCGGACCAGACCCTCGCTTTGGCGCGTGAATGCGGGGCAGACGATGCCATCAACACTTACGCCGATCCGCAAAAACTGGAGACGTTTGAAAAGGACAAGGGCCAGATTGATGTCCAACTGGAGTGTTCCGGGGCTCAATCTGCTCTGGCTTCTGGAGTCGCATGCTTGCGACCGGGTGGAACATTGGTTCAGCTTGGTCTGGGTGGAGATATGACAGTGCCGATGCAAGCGTTGACTGCAAAAGAGATAGTGCTTCGCGGGTCTTTCCGTTTCCATTCCGAGTTCTCAGTCGCGGTCGAGATGATGAGAAGCGGACTAATAAACGTCGACCAGTTGGTGACGCATTCCTTCGAAGTTGGCGAGGTTGTCACTGCCTTTGAGGTCGCGTCTGATCGAAGCCAATCAATGAAGGTACAGTTAACGTTTCCGGAAAATGACGATGGATAGACGAATGCGTGATACTGCAAAGGCTTATGAAAGAGACGGTTTCGTAGCGCCGCTGGATATCCTGACAGCTTCCGAGGTCCAAACGCTGCGCGATGGTTTTGAGAAAGCAGAGCGCATTCTCAGAGACGACCCGGAGAAACTCAAGCTTCTATATTCTTATCCGGACAGGCTAATACCATCATTCGATGCACTTCTTCGCCATCCGAAGCTGATTGAGGCTGCTTCAACAGTGTTAGGGCCGGACCTCATGGTTTGGAGCGGAGCACTTTTCGTAAAAGAAGCGCGATCATCAAAGATAGTCTCGTGGCACCAAGACTTGACCTATTGGGGTTTGGATGATGCTGAAGAGGTAACCTGTTGGGTTGCGATTTCAGAAGCGTCTGAGCAAAGCGGGTGTATGAGGTTTGTTCCTGGCAGCCATAAAAGCCGTATCGTGCCTCACGTGGACACCTTCAGCGAAAACAACCTGTTGTCACGAGGGCAGGAAATCGCAGTCGATGTGAAGGAAAAAGATGCGGTCGCTGCCGAATTGCGTGCGGGGCAGGCATCCATGCATCACGGGCATCTCTTTCACGCATCAGGGCCCAATAACACAGACGATAGACGCATTGGTGCGGCGTTGCGTTTCATAAAGCCCTCAATGAAACAGCAAAACGGCGTGAAGACTTTGGTTGCGCTAGTCGCAGGCCGAGATGATTATGGGCATTTTTTAGTTGCGCCCTCCCCTCAGGGTTTTTTGCATGAGAACGATTTCGATTTGTGTCAAAGGGATGCAGATCGCAAGAAACAAATACTCTTCGCGGGAGTGAAGTGACACCCCTGGCAGGTCTTGTCAGAAGAACTTTGCTTGAGCGGGGCAGGGCGGTTGCGTAGTTTTTGCACATGACCAAACCTGCCTCTTTTAAAAACTTCAAGACCAGTCCCGATATCATCCGCCTTGCTGTGATGCTGTATATTCGATTTCCGCTCTCGCTTCGGAATGTCGAAGATCTGCTGCATGAACGAGGTATCGACGTGAACCACGAAACTGTCCGGTATTGGTGGAACAGGTTCGGCCCGATGTTTGCTGCTGAGATAAGGCGGAAGCGAGTCCAGCAACTGCGGGCATTTTCGAAATGGAAGTGGCACGTGGACGAAGTTTTTGTGAAGGTGAATGGCAAAAGGTACTACCTCTGGCGGGCCGTAGATCATGAAGGCGAGGTGCTGGAAGCCGTTGTCACCAAGCGCCGAAACAAAGCTGCAGCACTGAAATTCCTCAGGAAACTGATGAAGCGGCACGGTTGCGCCGAAGAGATCGTCACAGATCGCTTCGCTTCCTACAAGGCTGCGCTCAGAGAAATGGGCGCGCTCAAAAAACAACAGACGGGCAGGTGGCTCAACAACCGCGTCGAGAATTCGCATCTTCCGTTTCGACGACGCGAACGCGCGACGCAACGGTTCAGGCGCATGCGAAGTTTACAGAAATTCGCTGCCGTTCATTCTTCCGTCTAAAACCACTTCAACCAAGAAAGATCGCTCACCAGCCGAGACACCTTCAAGCTGACCCGCGCCGCCGCTCTTAGCGAGTGGCGTCAACTTTGTTCCGGATAAGAATTGCGGATCCCGCGGCACACTGAGACTGGTTCGAATTAGTCTGGCAGCACCGCCACTCATACCTGTCTCACTTCAGTTGTGTTTTCTGACCCGGAATTGAGTCGCAATTCCCGCGAGTTGGCGCATGCGCTTTCAATCAGAGACGGAGCAAACCGTACACTCAGAACGCAATTCAGGCCTCAGTCTCAGTGGCGCATTTTGGCGGGGTCGCTTTGGGAGGGATTTCCCTGATACCCGGCAATTTACAGGGAATTTTCGTGAGATGGGTCTGGAACCCAGAGTTTCTCCTCTCAGAAATGTATGTTTTTCAGAGGTCTATGCTGCAAATTCCCAAAAAGGTGGAGCAGGGAATTGTTCCCACAGATCAAGGAGGGCGAACCCTGTATCTGGGAGGCCGGTTCTTGAGGTGTCAAAAGTCGAACGACATTCCTGTTCGGCCCAATCAATTGCGTGGGTAACGCTGACCAGACGCTTGAGTGTGAGTTCGGGCGGCTAGGTGCTGTCGAGAATCGTGGCCTGAATCTTCGGTGAGAGAAAGGCAGTCAGGTCGCAACTCCCGATGAAGCGAGAGAAATCCTGGACTTGAATGGAGGGGACCGCGTCGCGTTTTGAGGATAGGATGACTGACATCAACTCCCATCGAGCAACATTTTTTTTGGATTTCTGAAAACCCTAAGGAGATCGAACCATGCGAGTGAGTGTTTTGACATTCAGCGCGCTTCTTACAGGGTTTACTTCCGTTCAAGCTCATGCTCAGAACGCGGCTGAGGACATCACCAATCTTTTGCTCAGCAACCGGTCTGGAGACTGCGCGGACTATGCTGGAGTATATTCTGCTTCAGTGGAAGACATCACGCGACAACAACAATTTAGGCCCATTGATTTCCGTTTGGCTGCGTGAATCATCGCGCTCAAATGAGCGGTGCACATGTCTGATCGGGCGCACCAAGGGCGGCATGAACACATAGTTGCATGCGGTTTGTGACAGATGAGCCCCTTTGCGCTATTGGTTCAAGCACAATGGCGAATGAAGCCCCTGGGATCTGTCTGTCACTGCCGGATAGGTCAGCAACTACATTAGCGCGAGGGCATTGGTCAGCAGCCCGCCAAATGTCGAATGGTAGCTGGGTGAGCGCGGATATGATGCCGATTGGTTCAGAGAAGCGTTGAAAGACAAAGGGATACGCGCGTGCATCCCAGGCCGCAAACAGCGCAAGACAACTGTCCGATACGACAAGTGCCGCTACAAACGTCGCAATCGGATTGAGATCATGTTTGGCAGATTGAAGGACTGGCGACGCGGTTCGACAGGTGTCTCAAAGTCTTCCTCTCAGAAATCGCTCTCGCCGCTTTGGTCATCTATTCGCTATGTGTCCTGAGCCTAATGCTTCCTATCTCGACCTCCCTTTTGCGTTTAGACGAAGCAACCGCGGCGAGAACGATGGCCAATGATTTTAGGTTGGTTCTTGCAGATGTTGAGGGCTCTCGGTCGTCTTCAATTGAACAAAGAAGCTCCCCCATGGCGCCACGAAACCCGTCGTTGAACCATTGTCCTTCGAGTGCAGGCCGCGCAATGCCATGCGCTGTCTCAAGTGTCACAGATTGCGTCGACAGATCCGGTCCAACTGATGTCAGGCTACCGGTCGTACCTGCAACGTATGTTGTATCGCGAGGCCCAAAGGGAACGCCCCCGTCAAAAACCAGGCTTGCTTGGCCTTGGTCCAAACGAACCAGAGCCTGCGACATCAGAGGCACTTTGTTGGCCTGGCCGCGTGCAGATGTAGCAGCTGCAAAGACGCTTTCCGCTCTATCTCCGACAAGAGACGCAAGAAAGTCGAACCAGTGAATTCCAAAGTCGTAAAGTATCAGCTGGTCGATTTCGTCAAACGGGGTACCTGCAGTCCAGCTGTGATCCCAGTGAATTGAGATATGGGCCGACAGAACATCACCGATCAATCCGGCTGAAACCGCCTCACGCATCCAGGACAGGTGCGGGGCCCAACGACCGTTCTGGTTTACCGCTAGTTTAACGCCTTGATCATCTGCCAGCTTCACAAGGTCATTACCCAGATCGAGGTCGGTAACAAAAGGCTTCTGGCTGAGCACGTGTTTGCCTGCTTGCAGGGCAGCTCTGATGATTGGCACACGATGTTCGGGGTGCAGCGTGACATCGACAACGTCGATCTCGCTATCGGCAAGAAGCGCCTCCCAGTCATCTTCGATGCGTGCAGAGGGGCAGTATTCAGCAGCTTTCTCTTCAGCCTTTGAGCGCGTACGGTTCCAGATTGCGGCGACGTCCCAGCCTGCTGTTCGGTAGGCATCAAGATGGCTTGCAGAAATCCCACCCGTACCAATAACCCCGATCCGGGGTTCATAGCGTCGAGGCATTGGTGGAAGATACTGCAGATCCGGCGCATCGATTTCGTGCAGATGAGCAGATTTTAGTGCGTACTGGTCTGTATTGGCACTGTCTGAGGTCATGCGAGTAATCGAAGTGTTCGTTTTTCATATGCCGAGCGGAGCGCTGTATCGACGATCCGTTGCGCTGTCAGGCAAAGTGCTGGATCCAGTGGCCCTTTGACCGGGACTTCTCTGGATATGCAGTCAAGGACGTACTCAATCGCATTTCGTTCACCTAACGGTAGCGGAGTCACTGGTATCTCGTGCCGGTCAGGTCGTGTGCGGGTTTGAACCGTTATGTGATCGGCATAATCGGGCGATGAAATGGTGCCGTCTGTGCCCACAAAGACGAATCCGCAAGTTGGTTGAGGTTGCGTTGTCCACGGGTCGGTGAAGGTGCCCCAGCGCGTTTCCATTTTTGAGAGCCCGGTTTCATAACGGCAAACGGCAATGGCGTGTTGATCGACCTCAATCCCCGGTGTCTCATCGACTGTGCATGTCACCTCGATCGGCTCCTCGCCCCCCATATACCAGGTTCCAAGCGTCGCGCCGTAGCCAAGGTAATCCAACAGCGACCCACCGCCCGATGCACGCTTATACCACCATGAGTTCGGTTTCTGACGCTCAACCTCGTCCGGGGTGACTTCGACCTTGTCGGCCAGATGGTATAGAGGTCCGCGATTTCCGTCGTAGAAATGCACTTCGTGCAGGTCGCCGATCATCCCGTCATCAATCAACCGTTTGGCCGTCACATGGCTTTCGACCCATCGCAAAGGCCAGTTGATGATCAACTGCTTGTCGGTCCTATCCATTGCAGCCATCATGCGGCGCGCATCATCAGAAGATGCGGCAAAGGGCTTTTCGACAAAAACATGCAGGTCGTAAGAGGCCAGACGTTCGGTATATTCCGCATGCTGAGCCGTTGCCACACAAAGAATTGCCATGTCGTAGGGTCCCGCAGCCATGCATGTGTCGAAGTCGGTAAAGATCCGATCTTCGGGAACGCTGAAGGCCGTTGCCGCTGCCTTCATCTTGTCCCAATCAGGATCGAATATACCGGCGATTTCAGCGTCTGGATGATCGTGCACCATCCGAAGCAAGTCACCCATATGCATGTGATCGAAACTGATGCCGACGATCCGGAATTTGGCCATTGGAAACTCCCTTTAGCGCGTGCCGGTGATCCTGACGTAGAGTGCGGTAACTGCAAGAATGATCAGCCCAAACAGGGCCGTGCGCGCACCTTCCGGCATTTGCATCAATGTTAGCATAGTATCCAGCACACGCAGAATAAGTGCGCCCACAATCGCACCTGCGAAACTGCCACGACCTCCGAAGATTGATGTGCCGCCAATCACCGCCGCAGCGACAGAGGGTAACAATAAGGGGTTGGCAAGGCTCAGCGAAGTTTGACGGATCATGCCGAGATAGAGCAAGCCAGCCAGCGCAGCGATCAAACTTGAAAGCACGTAGAGCCCCAGATAGACCTGCCATGCTCGGACCCCGGACAGCTTAGCGGCCAGCTCATTGGAGCCTAGGGCGAACAGCAGCCGACCAAATCCTGTATAGCGCATCAGCCACAGGATAAAGAGCGCAAACGGGATGAATACAAAAAGGCCATTCGGCATTCCAGCGGTGCGGCCGGTTCCGAGCCAGGCAAGGAAGGCGGGTATTTCGGTGCCAGCATTGATAACGAGGCGTTGATAGACCTGCAGACATCCGGTGGCGATTAACCCCGATCCCAGTGTCATGATCAATGGATGGACCCGGACCAATCCCACACCGATGCCATTTACAACGCCCACAACTAGGCCAGCTGACAGCGCGATCAATACTGCAGGTGTCACGCCCCAAATCGCACTAAGTGTTGCGCAAACGAAGGCTGACACGGTGGCAACTACCCCGACCGAGAGATCAATTCCTGCGGTTAGCATTGTCAGCACCTGACAAGCCGCAAGCATCGCCAATGGAATTGCGAACTTGATCAGGTTGCCAACCCAAAAGGTTGAAATCAGCCCATCCCGACCTGCTCGGACCGGGGTAACGATACCTGGCCGCAATACTTCGAGCACAGCGATCATCAAGACAAGGAAGACCAATAGCGGGATGATCGGGTTGTCGCGCAGATAACGGCCAAAGCGGACCATCGGTGGATCTATGGTGTCCATGCTCATCAGCGGGCTCCTTTTAGTGAAGCCGCCGTGCCCAGCATAACGACGAGAACCATAATCGTGCCTTCGATAATCGTGGTCACGTTTGGATCGACGGCCAGCAATGTCAGGATCGTCCGAATGATCCGCAAAATGAACACCGCGATGATCGGCCCAAGCAGACCGCCTTTGCCACCGCCCAGCACGACACCGCCCAGAACTACGGCCGCGACCGAGGCCATAAGATATGGCCCCGGAACCGGCTCTCCAATCCCGGTCAGCGCAGCGAGGCTTAGACCGCCCATGGCGCAAAACAGCCCGCATAGCGCATAGGCCGTTATCTTTGTTCTTCCCACTGAAACGCCAGAGCGGAAGGCGGCAAGCTCGTCTGATCCGGTGGCGTAAATCGAGAGCCCGAGTTTGGAGCGCCGGATTGGCATCCAGACAACAGCGATGCCAAAGGCAATAATGAGCAGTGCTTTGGGCAGTCCGTTGAACAGAAAGTGACCGCGTATTGCCTGTTCCAGCCAATCTGCAGTCGCGCCGCCCGGTGTCTCTAGGATCAACAGCGCGACGCCTTCCCAGACAAACAGCATGCTGAGTGTCACAACGATGTCTGGCACGCGCGTTACAACGATCAAAAGACCATTGATCAACCCCATCAAAAACCCGACCCCAAACACGATAAACAAAGCCGGTACACCGGCCATGCGTTCCATCAGAACGGCAGCGGTCACGGCGCAGACCGCCATCATGGACGCAACAGACAGGTCGATACCGCCGACGATTACGACGATGGCCATTCCAGCGGTTGCGAAAGCAAAGGGCAGGGCGGCGCGGGCAATACTCTCCAGTCCTGACGCACCGAAAGTCGGCTGTATCAATTTCGTGATGGTCAAAAGGACCATGAGAAGAATCGCTAACCCCATGACCCATGCGTGTTTTCGGATGGCCACGCTCACGCCGCGCCCTCCGTCTCGGTCAGGCCATAGGCCGCACGCATCAGTGTTTGTTCATCCGCGTCAGCGGCATCAATCACATCAACCACACGACCGTTGAAGATTACGACCGCGCGGTCACAGGCAAGTGGGATTTCTTCCAACTCGGACGTGTAGAATAGAACCGCCGCTCCTTGATCTGCCAACTCACGGACAAGCGGGTAAATCTGGCGTTTTGTGCGCACATCGATGCCACGGGTCGGATCGAATAGAAGCAGGGTTTCGACACCTGTCGCGAGCCAGCGACCAATGGTGACTTTCTGTTGGTTGCCACCTGAAAGCCTTTGCACCTCGCCCTGCGCGCGTGTGTCGATCTGCAGTTTCTCGACCGCATAAGCGACCCGATCGCGCTCATGCCGCAGTTTTATTGGTCCCCAGTTCTTGAGCCGGGCAGAAAATGGCAGAGCGATGTTTTCTTTAACTGACCTTTGCGCCAGCAGAGCGTCTGAACGATCGCCCGGAACGAAGGTTATCCCGACTGCAATGGCGTCGGCGGGGTGGGCGAAGTTTACGGGCTTTCCATCAACTTCCATCGATCCTGAAGACAGGCGATCAAAGCCCGCAAGAACCTCAAACAGTTCATCCTGCCCCTGACCCTCAAGCGCGACCACCCCTAGGACCTCGCCGGGGAATAAGTCGAACGAAACATCCGAAAAACTGGGCTCAAAAGCCAGTGACTTAATGGTCAGGCGCGGTGTCTTAGCCTGTGGTTTATTTGCTCGAAGGATCTGACGTGTTCCAATGTCAATCTTCTGACCCAGCATCAATTCGACCACGCGTTCTTCTACGCCGGGTTCAATGTCGAGATCTCCGACAGACATGCCATCCCGCAACACAGTGGCCCGATCGCACAGTTCCGAAATCTCGGTGAAACGGTGAGAAACATAGATCACACCCATCCCGTCATTTGCTTTGCGCCTTACGGTCTTCAATACGCGTTCAACCAGATCCGTCGGCAGCGCCGCGGTCATTTCGTCCAGCAAGAGGACATCTGGTTCAACAGCCAGCGCGCGCGCCAGATCAAGGATGCGCAGTGTAGCAAGTGGCAGGTCGCCAATCATTGCCGATAGTTTCAGACCTTCGATACCAAGTTCTGTAACCCAATTTTGAAACTGATCAACAGGTGTGTCTGTCAGCCGAAGATTGTCGGATACGTCGAGATCAGGTATGAGTGAGGGTTCTTGATAAACCGGCACCAAACCGGAACGGCGCGCCTCGGCGGGGCTTCCGACAAACGCATGTTTGCCTCTGATCAATACCTGTCCAGCGTCGGGTTTAAGGGCACCGGTAATGATCTTGACGAAAGTGGACTTGCCAGCACCATTTGCGCCCATCAAGGCGACGATCTCGCCTTCGGCAACCGTGAGGTGCGCATTGGTCAACGCCCGTACGGCGCCAAAACTTTTGGCCACGTCAGACGCGTCGAGAAGTGGTGTGCTGCTCATGGAAGTCCTTGAATGCCGAGTGGGTTGGTTTTGCCTTCCGCCCAGCTAAAGGCGGAAGGCCAGTCAATTCGGATCAACCTTCGCCGGGTCCCTTACAGTCGATGATTTGTTCCATCGTGTAGTCGGTCCAGCCGGGAACGGTCACTGATACGGGCCACTCTGGGTCAAGGTTAGGATTCTGAGCCGCTGTGATCGTTTCACGGCCTGCGTCCGTCGCATTCTCCCAAAGCACAGGATCTACAAGAACGGTTTTGTTCTCAGGTGCCTTGCCGTTAAGAATGTCGACAGCCAGAGCAATGCCTGCGCCGCCGACTGAGCCAGGATTTGTCACTGCCGCGCCGTTCAATCCCTCAACCTCGGTCAAGTATTGAACAAAGCCCGCGTTGTCTGCGCCGACGATCGGCACCAAAGGTGCCCCGGATTCGGTGAACGCATCGACGATTACGTTGTCGATGCCGCTGGTCCAGACACCGTCAAACGGGATGCCGGTGGCCAGGTAATCAAAGATCTGTTGCTTACCCTGGTCTTGCTGCCAGCCGGTGAAAACTTCATGCACCACATTGATATCGGGGTGTTCTGCCAACGCGCGTTTAAAGCCGTTGTCGCGGTCAGTATCGGCTGAGACGCCAGCAATGCCTCGCATATAGACAACGTCACCTTTGCCACCGAGCTGTTCAAATAACCACTTGGCGCCAAGATAGGCGTATTCTTCTTGATTGTTCGAAAGAATGTAGGCGCCTTCAGCCGAAACACCGGCATCCACGGCAACAATGACGATATCTTGCGCCATTGCTTTTTCCAGTGCCGAATTCAGAGCATCCGGGTTGGATGGGTTCAGCACGATGGCGTCTACACCCGCTTCGATGAGGTTGTTGATGTCTTCCAGTTGCCCGGCTGAATCAGTGTTGCGATGCGCGACGATCAGGTTTGTCACATCGGCTTCGACCAGAGCTTGGGCACGCATGGCGCAAATCATCTGTTCGCGCCAGCCATTGCCTTGAACGGTGTTGGACACTCCGATTGTGTATTGCTTGTGCCCGTCAGCCATCGCCACAGTTGAAAGAGACGCTGAAACTGCAAGAGCAGCAACACCATAAAGTAGGTTCTTCATTTTAGTTTCCTCCCAGTTTTAGTCATTTCAAATTTGATAATTTCTTCACTTGATGAATGGTGACAGGACATCCCGGGCCAGCAGAAAACCCCGCTTGACCTTTTCGTCAGTCCCTTCGAACAATCTGTCTTCATGTTCGATAATGATCGGACCGTCGTAACCGGCGCGGTACAGGCCGGAAAAGAAACCGGACCAATCCACATCGCCCAGCCCGCAAAGCCGTGGGATTTGCCATCCCATGCCGGTAGACATCACACCGTTGTCATAAAGCCCGTCCTCATCAACCATCACGTCCTTGGCATGGACATGAGCCATGTGAGAACCGAACTCCTTGATGAACCGTGTCTGATCGATGAACTGCCAGATCAGATGTGAAGGATCGAAGTTCATGCCAACCGCATCGCCCCATTCCTCGAATATTCGCCGCCAGATTCTTGGCGAGTAAGCAATGTTGTGACCCCCGGGCCATTCGTCATAGCTGAAGATCATCGGGCAGTTCTCAAAGCACAGACGCACACCAGAGTTTTGTGCATGCTTCACGATCGGATCGAAAATTTCGGTGGCACGCTCCCAGTTCGCGTCGAGATGCAGAGTGCGATCTCCGCCGACGAATGTGTTGACAACTTTGATGCCCATAACACCGGCGGCGGTGATTACTTTGTTAAGATGTCCAATAACTTCAACCCGATGCTCTTCATCGGCGTGGAGCGGATTGGGATAGTACCCCAGACCCGTAATCTCGACCCCCTGATCGCCGAGTTGCCCGACAATTTCATTGCCCTGATCCGCGGAAAGGCCATCTACGTTGATGTGGCTGGTTCCCGCATAGCGCCGTTGTTCGCCACCTGACGATGGCCAGCAGGCGACCTCCATCGCCGAAAACCCATTGGAACCGGCCCAGGCCGCCACCTCAGTCAAATGAAGGTTTTCGAATGGTGCAGTCAGTAAGCCCAGTTTCATGTCATCGCCCTCAAATCTCGCTCAAATCGACCCAGCGGCTCTCACTCGCCGACTTGACGACGGCATCGCAGAACTGCATCTCGTAGTGGCCGTCCTCAAATGTGGCCCATGTGCTGCCTTGTTGCCGCCCGCCTGCGATGACGTCGGCATAGACCGCCCGGAAAAAGTTGAAGAATGAATCTGCGAACCCTTCGACATGCCCGGGCGGCAAGGTGGCGGCTGCGATCCCCGGACCGTTCATCAAGGTGAAGTCACGCATCAGGGTCTGGTTGGGCGCGTCACGATGCCCAATGAACAGATGATCAGGAGTTTCACTGTCCCAAGCCGCGCTGGCATTTGCTCCGGCGATGTCCCATTGCAACGAGTTCTTTCGACCCATGTTCACCTGGGATGTGCTCATCACGGCCCGCGCTCCGTTCTCATATCGGATAAGGATCATCGCAGCATCGTCGGTGTCGATATGCACAGTTTCGGTTTCGCCGGTTCCGCTGGTAAATGTCTCAACCGGGCCAAGAGGTTTCTGGCGTTCCGGAAGGAAGGTTGTCAGCTCAGCAAAGACAGAGGTCGCCTTCAACCCGGTGACGAAGCTGGTCAGGTCAACCCAGTGCGTTCCGATGTCACCAACTGATCGCAGCGCGCCGCCCATTTCGCTTTCTAGCCGCCAGTTCCAGTCGCTAGGTTTGGCAAGCCAGTCCTGATGGTAGTGCCCGGTAACAAAACGGATATCACCCAGATCCCCGGCCATTACCATGCCGTGGGCTTGTTGGTTCAGCGGATAAAAGCGAATGTTGTAACAAACCGCTGCAACCTTGCCAGAAGCCTTGGCTAGGTCGACCATCTCGGCGCTTTCTACGGACGTCATGGCAAGTGGTTTCTCGCAGATGACGTGTTTGCCCGCAGCCAGGATCGATTTCACTTGCGGATAGTGTGCGTGGTTAGGGGTCGTTACGTGCACTATATCGATGTTTTCATCCGCCAAAAGATCCTCCAGAGAGTCATAAGCTCGGGCCACGTTCATTGCCCGCGCTCGTTCCCTTCCGCGCTCTGGCGATGACCCAAGAACACCTCTTACGTCCACGCCCAGACGCCGAAGCGCCTGAACGTGCACTGTTCCTATGAAGCCGGTCCCGATCACCGCAGCGCGGATTTTTGCGAAGTCACTCATCGTGCGCTCCTGTCAAACAACCGAATACCCTCCGTCCACGATCACGCAGGCACCGGTCACAAAGGCTGCCGCATCGGATGCGAGAAACAAGGCTGTTCCAGCGATATCTTCTGGGTGACCCCAGCGTGCCAAGGGTGTGCGTGCTTCTACAGCTGTTGAGAAATTGGCGTTTTTTCGGGCTTTCGCCGATTGCTCGGTCACGATGAACCCGGGCGCGATCGCATTCACCCGAATACCGTCTTTGGCCCACGCAATCGCCAGTGATTTTGTTAGTTGTTCCACGCCGGCTTTTGACGCGCCATAGGCTGGGTTGAGCGGTGAACCAAAGCGCGCATACATGGAGGCCACATTTATGACGCGCCCTTTCGCGACCGAAAGGGCAGGGTGCAGCGCTTCGGCGCAGCGAAAAGACCCGGTCAGATTTACGTCCAGCACGTGGGAAAAGAACTTAGGTGCCATTTCTTCACCGCGTCGAGTCACCGCCGCACAGTTTACCAAGACGTCAATATGGCCCCGTTCACCTGCAAAATTGTAGACTTCCTCGGTGTTGGTTACATCCAGTTGAATGTAGTCAAACCGGGCGGCGTCCTCTTCGACGCATTGCGGTTCCACACCGGTAATCTCCACTGTGGCACCCGAGTCCTGGAATTCTCTTGCAATAGCGGCACCAATGCCGGCTCGGCTGGCACCGATCACCAGGACCTTTGCCCCGGCAAAGTCGAATGTGACCTTCGAAACCATCAAAGAACCCGGCTTTTGTTGCGTTTGAAATCGGATGCCATCAGTTTCCCTCGTTTGGCGAAATCGTTACTGCAATCGATTACATTTTGGAAAATACCTACTTTCCAAATTGTGTAATCGATTACATAATCGGCATCACATGAGATTCGAGTCAAGCCAGAAATCGACTGCCAAGCAATGAGCAAGATACCCAAACCCGCCACAATACAGGACGTCGCACGTGTTTCGCAGGTGTCGACAGCCACTGTCAGTCGTGTTCTGTCCAATCCTGATCTGGTGTCAAAATCAACACGTGTTGCTGTTTTGGAAGCTATTCGCGAGACGGGATATCGCGTTAATCAGGCAGCCCGAAACCTGCGGATGAAAAGGGCGGGGGCCGTACTGATCCTTGTTCCCAACCTCGGCAAACCTTTCTATTCGGGCATACTTGCCGGTATCAGTGAGGGGTTCGCCGGGTCGGACTATGCAGTTCTGATCACCGACACCGAAAGCAATCCGCTTCAGGAAGAAACTCTTGCTGGGTACTTTCGAGACGGCCGGATAGATGGCGCAATCTCTTTGGATGGTGGCATTCCTTCGACCGCACTTCAGCAATGCGTCACATACGGCGCGGGCGACCGCATAGTATTTTTGTGTGAATGGGTGGAAGGCGAGGCCTTTCCGGTGATTTCCAGCGACAACGCCGAAGGTGCGCGATTGGCGATCAGGCACCTGCATGATTTGGGCCACAAAAAAATCGCGCATGTTACCGGTCCCGACGGGAATGTTCTGACGACCGCTCGGCGTAAGGGTGTGGTCGAAGAACGGACACGCTTGGGGCTTCCAGCGCGGCCCGAGTGGATTATCAGGGGCGACTTTTCGCTGGAATCCGGACATGAGGCCGCCAGACGAATACTTGCGATGGATAAGCGCCCAACGGCGGTGTTCTGCGCCGCGGATATGGTTGCCTTTGGGTTGATTTCTGGGCTGGTCGCGGGTGGTTTGAAGGTGCCCGGTGACATTTCGGTTGTTGGTTTCGATGATATCGAAATGTCAGGATCTTATGTTCCGGCTCTGACAACAATCCGACAGGACCGACACCAACTGGGACGCCGTGCGGCAGAGGTTTTGCTGGGCCAGTTGGCGAACACTGGCAAAGCGCTTCCAATGAAATCAGCGCTTCCCGTAGAGCTTGTAACGCGGGCGAGCTCCGCGCCGCCCAATTAGCGAAGTCAAAATTTTGGCGCCTTTGCTATAGTCAACGAAGACGCGCGGGACGCGCTGTGAGCGATGGAGACAGGGGAAATGAGTAAGTCGACCACACCCATTGGCTCTGAACTCACTGTTCGGGATTATTCCCTGACTGGTGTGAATACGCGTCAAGCGATAGAAAACGGTCTTTCGGCCGCAGAGTGGTACCACAGCGATGTTCCTCGTAAGAAGCTGAAATCGCTTATGAAGCGCAGGGATGCGCCGGCCATTCGTGACACAGTGATCTGGATCGCTTTGCACTTTGTATTTGCGGCTGGCGGGCTGTACTTCTGGGGCAGCTGGCTTTGCGTGCCATTCTGGTTTGCTTACGGTGTCGTGTATGGTTCGGCCTGCGACAGCCGTTGGCACGAATGCGGACACGGAACAGCCTTTCGAACCCGATGGATGAACGACGTCGTGTACCACATCGCGTCCTTCCAGATTATGCGAAACCCGGTCAATTGGCGCTGGAGCCATGCGCGGCATCACACCGATACACTCATTGTTGGCCGCGATCCGGAAATAGCGTGGATGCACCCGATCAGCCTGATCCTGAAGGCGCTTGCATTTGTAGGGATTTTTGAGACCTGGACTTCACTCAAAGTTCTAATGCGAAATGCCATGGGGAACTTGTCGCAAGAAGAGCAGGATTACATTCCGGAAAGCCAATGGCCCAAAGCGGTCCTTTGGGCGCGGATTCACATTGCGATCTACGCCGCTGTTTTGTTGATTTCATTTGTTTTGCTTGTCTCCGGGGCCGCATGGAAATCCCTGATCCCCATACTCTTGATCGGAGGTCCTCGGGTCTATGGGTGTTGGCATTTTGTAATGACGGGGTTGCTTCAGCATGGAGGGCTTGCGGAGAACGTTCTTGATCACCGTTTAAATTCACGTACACTTTATATGAACCCGATAAGCCGTTGGGTTTACTGGAACATGAATTACCATATTGAGCATCACATGTTCCCGATGGTTCCGTATTACTCTCTTCCAGCGCTTCATGATCTGATCAAGGATGATCTGCCGCCGCCGAATACTTCGATTTGGGACGGCTACAAAGAAATGATGGGTTCCGTCATGAAGCAGCGTGTTGACCCGAGTTACGCCATACGAAAGTCTCTCCCGCCGACGGCCCGCCCATATCGGGAACATTTTCACTTGGGAGTTCCGGAGAGAAACACGGGGTTAGAAATCGGTGATCGAGGAGGAACGTAATGCCTTGGGTTGACGCATGCGCCGTAGACGATGTTGAGGAAGAAGATCTCATTCGTTGGGACCACGACGGTAGAACCTACGTGATTGTTCGCAGTTTGGACAATGAGTTCTATTGCACCGACGGCCTCTGTACACACGAACAAGTGCACTTATCGGACGGTCTGGTGATGGACAATGAGATAGAGTGCCCCAAGCATAATGGGCTATTCGACTATCGCACTGGCAAAGCTTTGAGGGCACCCGTATGCAAAGATCTTCGCACCTACGAAACCAGAGTAGGAAATGGTCGCGTCATGGTATTGGTGGAATGACTTTTTGGGCTAGGAGTGGTTTGTGATCGCGCTGTCCGCAACAGGCATCCGGCTTTCATTCGATTTGCAGTTGGGGTTGATCGAGAGTTTCAGTGTGTACGACGGTGACGCTGAGATTTCACCACTACATCGCGCACCTTGGGTCGGCACAGACGAAGTTATGCCCGAAGGTATAGCACCTCATTTGGAAAAACTCGGCGGTGATTTCTTCTGCGCCCCATTCGGGTCAACTGAGGGGACATCGCCGCTGCATGGGTGGCCAGCTAACTCTCGTTGGAAACTAGAAGAAAAGACCGACAGCTATTTGCGCGCTGAGCTCGACAGAACGGTCTATGGAGCTAGGCTGCAAAAAGAGATTACACTGCATCCTGAGCATCCATTCGTCTACCAGCGTCACACTTTCATTGGTGGCGACGGCGCGATGCCGGTTGCAAATCACGCAAATGTATCCTTGCCCAATGGTGGGATCATTCATACCTCTCGAAAGCAGTGTTGGAGAACGCCTAAGGTTGAACAGGAAGTTGATCCGGCCTTAGGCTATTCAGCGCTTAGATATCCGGCTGAAAGCCAAACGTTGGCGTCTTTTCCTGGGAAAGACCGCGAAGTGAATCTGTCAAACTACCCATGGTCTCCACAGAGTGAAGATTTTGTTGTTGGATTGGATTCGCCTGAAGAGAAATTGGGTTGGACCGCGGTAACTCGCCCGGTGGAGGGCGACATGTTCCTGTCGCTAAAATCGGCTCAGGCTTTGCCGATGACGATGTTGTGGCATTCGAACGGTGGTCGATATTATGCTCCTTGGTCGAGCCGCCACTTCGCCTGCCTTGGGGTTGAGGAGGGTGCCGCTTCGCCCATCCTGGGAAATGTCGAAAACAGTTTCCCGAACGATCACGGCGTCATTCATCTAAACCCCGATCGCCAAGTTGAGGTTACACATGTCATCGGGGCGCTTCGTTGGCGTAGTGGAGCCAGGGTGATTGCAGTTGAAACTCTGGGAAACCAACTTTTGATCCGAGGTACAGAAAATCAGGAGATTCTTGTGCCATTCGATCCGCAAGCCCTGAACATTTGAACGGGTGGTGCAGGGGAAATTGGCTTGAGACAGGCAGGGCAGTTTCGTAGCTTCGCTTGATGACAAAAACGCTCACTTTTTTGCTGCTTCAAAACCAACCCTGAGATCATTCGTCTAGCAGTGATCGTGTTCGTTCGATTCTGGTTGAATAGGTTTGGCCCTATCTGTGCCGCAGAAATTAGCCGAAAACGCATAAATCGGATGCGATGTTTCGCGAACTGGTAGCGGCATCTAAATAAGGTTATTATTGAAGATCAACGGCAAGCAATATCACCCGTGGCGGGAATCCGACAATGAAGGCGAGGTGCTGGAAATCTATGTCACGAAGCGCCGGGATCGTGTTGCGGCCCTTTTACACTTGAAGAAAGCGATGAAACGATGGGGCCAGTCAGGGTTTCGTCGTCACTGACAAGTTGCACTCTTACGACGCGGCGATGAAAGTCATAGGGAATGCGTTAGGACAAGAAACTGGCCGTAGGAAGAACAATCTTGCTGAGTATTCACATCTTCCGTCGGCGAAAAGAACGTGCGATGCTCTGCCTCCGGCAAAGGCGGTGTTTGCAAAAGTTTGCCGCAGACGACACTTCCGTCCATAGTCATTTCAATCATGAACGGCAGCTTTACTCACGCGACAAGTTCAAACTCAGTTGAACCGCCGCTCTTTCGGCGTGGAGCCAATTTAGTTTCGCCTAATTTTCAGCTTTCTGAGGTAGACTGAGACTGGTTCGAATTTGCCTGACAGCACCGCCACTCAGCCTGTTTCACCAAGCAACCTGCGATTTCTTTCTTCTGCAAACGCGGATTGGCTTCGCTGCAAGAATGTGCGTCGCGCTGCAGATCCTTCGAAATTATTTCCCACGAATAAGGGTCAGTTGCCCTGATTGCGGGCTTCCAACCGTTCAAGGTTCACAACGGTCGACAGCATCAACCTGTCATGGCTCCAGTCGTCTACAGGCTGCAATGACGCAGCGCCTAACGCCAATATCACAGCAAAAGCCACGCTTAAGGCAAAGAACAGAGGGGGCATTGTGGGTTGGATTGCAGGGGCATCTGCCAGGGCAATCACACGTTGACGCAAGACGCGTTTGGCCTTGCCCCCTTTAACCAATGCTACGTTCAATACACGCGGGCTGCCGCGCATTACTGAATTGGAGCAATAGTTCAGCAGGCAGGACGTGTATTCGACCGCGTTGATTTCACGGCGCGAAACGACGGATTGATCACAGGCCAGCTCGCGCAGCCGATCGAATTGAAACTTGAGAATCAGATATGCCGGGTTCCAGAACAGGAACGGCCGCAAAAGCTCGAACCCCAGTTCCCATTCAACATCGGCAGCCCTTACATGTTGCAGCTCGTGTGCAAGGGCAAACCGCATATCGCTGGGGGTGTTGAGCAGATGGCTGGGCAATACCACATGCCTGCGCCACAAACCGCGAACGGCGAAGGGGACTGTGACCCGGTCGGACAGGCGGATATCGACCTTTTCCGAGCTTCGCCACAGATAGCTGGAGCGAACAATGCCTCGGATTGCCAAACCGTCACGGATAATGCGCAGGATGCAGACCGCAGAATAGAGCGCCATTACCACCAAGATTGCCGATATAATCGGGTTTTCTCCTGCAAGGGTCTGTTCGATCCACCTTTGCCGGGTATTGAGCAGGGCCTCGAACTGGGTGGCGGGCATGGCGATATCGCCACGCAGATAGGCGGCAACGGCAAGATCCCCAATGGCGACCCCGCCTTCAACGGAATACATCGCCATGACCAAACCAGCCCCGATTGCCAAAAGGGGGCTGAGCAGTACGCAAAGACACAGAATTTTCAATGCGCGCAGCTGTGCAACAAACCCGTGTCGCATCTGCGTCATTGAAACCACGTATCTTGCCGCGATCCATACAATCGCTGCTAGGGCAAGAACCAGATTCAGTTCGAGAAATGCGTCGAGAACCGGTTTAACCGCTGTCATTTTGCAGTCTCCTCTCTACCAGTGCCCGAATATCCTCAAGATCTGCCTCGCTCAGACCGGCGTCATCTACCAACCGTGCAACCAACGTGGCTGGTGTGTCATCGAACAAGGTTCGTGACAGGTTCTGCAGTGAGCGCGCCTGATACCTATCCTTTTCCAGAAGCGGCGTATAACTCAGGGTCTTGCCGTTTTTGCGACTTTCTACAAAGCCTTTTTCGTCAAGAATGCGAAGGATTGTGGCCCCTGACGTATAGGCCAGGTTCCGATCTGGTGGCAGCCGGTCCAGTACATCACGCACCGAGCCCTGACCCAGAGCCCAGAGTTCGTTCATGAACTCCAGTTCGACCTCGGTCAGCAGGTTTGTCGTCTTTTTCTTTCGCATTGATCCCAGTGCCGTCATTTTACCTGTGCCTGACAGACAAGCATCCTTTGATGGTTTCGCAAAGCTTAAACTTTCCAGAACACGAAAACGCCCCAGCCGACGGACAGGAACAGCGGTGTCCAGACCGGTTGCCCGACTAGCCCTAACCAGGCCAGAAAAATGTAAGCTGCCCCAAGCAATGTGATGAACAGCCGGTCGCCCAATGTGGTGGTCAAGCCCAGAACGCCGCGCCGTTCAATCCCGTCGCGGAATTTGAACCCTTCCAGCAGACCGATCAGCGCAATGGCTGAAAAGATGCCGACAAATACGGCCAGGGTCGCCGGTGTCCACGCCATCCAGAAATCCGGCCACAAGGGCGCAGTCCAGGAAAACTCTTTTTCTTCGGGCTGACCTACACTTCCCCACCCGGCCTGTGCTTGCGCCAAGGCCGAACCCGGGATCAGAAAGGGGATCAAAAGCAGTTTACGCATATCGAACCTCATACACGCCCCATCGCGAAACCACGCGCGATGTAGTTGCGGACAAACCAGATGACGATGGCGCCGGGGATGATGGTCAGCGTCCCGGCGGCGGCCAGCAGGCCCAATTCGTACCCGGCGCTGGACGCGGTTCGGGTCATTACGGCAGCGATGGGTTTGGCCTCGACCGCTGTCAGAGTCTTGGCCAACAGCATTTCGACCCATGAGAACATGAAGCAGAAGAATGCCGCGACGCCTACGCCCGCTTTGATATTTGGCAGGAATATCGTGACGAAAAAGCGCGGGAAGGAATACCCGTCCACATAAGCGGTTTCGTCCAACTCTTTGGGGATGCCACGCATGAACCCTTCCAAAATCCACACCGCTAGCGGCACGTTGAACAGCGTATGCGCCAGCGCCACCGCCAGATAGGTGTCAAACAACTGAATTGACGAATAGAGCTGAAAGAACGGCAAGGCGAACACAGCAGCCGGTGCCATCCGGTTGGTCAGCAGCCAGAAGAACAACTGCTTGTCCCCTAGGAACCGATAGCGTGAGAACGCATAGGCCGCTGGCAGGGCTACACAGACGGAAAGTACCGTGTTCAGCGTCACATAGGTGATCGAGTTGATGTAGCCCCAATACCACGTCGGGTCTGTGAAGATCGTGATGTAATTTTCCAGCGTAAAGGTCTGCGGGAACAGAGAAAAGCCCGACAGGATCTCGTTCGTGGTCTTGAAGGACATCGCCACTAGCCAATAGATCGGCAACATCAGGAACGCGATATAGAGGATCGGGATGAGGGAGCGCTTTTTCATTCGGCGTCATCCTTTGTCATCAGAGTGTAGAAGACCCATGAGACCAGCAGTGTGATGGCGAAATAGATCAAGCTCATCGCAGCCGCAGGGCCAAGGTCGAACTGTCCCAGTGCGATCTTTACAAGATCGATCGACAGTAAGGTGGTCGAGTTTCCGGGACCCCCGCCAGTCAAAACGAAGGGTTCGGTGTAGATATTGAAACTGTCCATGAACCGCAGCAGGATGGCGATTGTCAGAACCGTCTTCATCTTGGGTAACTGGATATACCGGAACACTGACCACGGGCTTGCACCGTCGATCTTGGCCGCCTGATAATAGGCGTCCGGGATCGAAACCAGGCCCGCATAGCACAGTAGAACCACCAGCGAAGTCCAGTGCCAGACATCCATGATGATGACAGTGATCCAGGCCGACAGAGGCTGTTGGGTCATGTCATAGTTGATGCCCAAAACGTCATTTAGGAAGTATCCAAGCAGGCCGATCTTGGGCAGCGTAAAGATGTTCCACATCGAGCCCACCACATTCCACGGTATCAGCATCGGCAGGGCCATCAGAACCAGACAGACCGGCACCCAAAAGCCTTTACGCGGCATGGATAGCGCGACGATGATGCCCAAGGGCACCTCGATGATCAGGATCATGAAGGTAAACAGGAACTGTCGCCCAAGTGCGGCCTGAAAACGGTCGGAGCGCAGGATCTGTTCGAACCATCCCAGCCCTTCCCAGAAGAACTGGTTATTGCCGAAGGTCTCCTGCACCGAGTAGTTGACTACCGTCATCATTGGCACCAGCGCGTTGAACGCAACCAGTGCCAGAACCGGCAGGACAAAGAACCATGCTCTTTGGTTTATTGTTCTCATTGGGCCCGCTCCTGCGTTGCGATCCAGCCGTCGCGATAGACGCGGGACTGCTCGGGTTTGAATTGCAGAAAGACCATCGAGCCTTGTTCGGGCGCATTGTGTTCGGTGACGGCCTTGATCGGTGTGTTCCCAACCATGGCACTGACCACGTAATGGCGCCCGATATCGGCTACTTTGGTGACATGTGCCGGTATGCCGGATTGGCCGAAGCCTACATATTCCGGGCGTATTCCTAGATCGGTGCGACCACCTTCACCATGGGTCGGACCTTCCAAGACCACCTCATGCCCTTCGAAAATAGCGCGATCGCCCTTGGTCTCGCAGGGCAAGACATTCATGCCGGGCGAGCCGATAAAGTGACCAACGAATGTATGCTGAGGCCGCTCGAACAGTTCAACCGGCGTACCAATCTGAACCACTTCACCATCCTGCATGACCACGACTTCATCAGCAAAAGTCAACGCCTCGGTCTGGTCGTGGGTGACGTAGATCATTGTGGCTTTTACGCGCTGGTGCAGCTCTTTCAACTTGGACCGCAGTTTCCATTTCAGATGCGGGTCGATCACGGTCAGCGGCTCATCAAACATCACCGCATTCACGTCATCGCGCACTAGTCCGCGCCCCATCGAGATTTTTTGCTTGTTGTCCGGGCTCAGGCCAGAGGCTTTGGTGCCCAGCATATCCGCGACATCCAGCATTTCGGCAATCTCATCAACACGCCGCTTGATGGTTGCCGCGTCAACGCCCCGGTTTTTCAGAGGAAAGGCTAGGTTCTCGCCTACGGTCATCGTGTCGTAGATCACTGGAAACTGAAAAACCTGCGCAATGTTGCGCTGATCAGGGGGCAGGGCGGTCACGTCGCGGTCATCAAACAGGATCTGCCCCTCGGAGGGTGTCAGCAGGCCCGAGATGATGTTCAGCAGCGTAGACTTGCCGCAGCCTGATGGCCCCAGCAGCGCATAGGCCCCACCATCGCGCCAAGTGACGTCGATTTCCTTCAGCGCATAATCCTCGGGGCCTTGCGGCGATGGCATATAGCTGTGTCGAAGGTTTGAAAGCTTGATCTGTGCCATGTCAGGCCACCCTTTTGCCGTCTTGGCCGAAATACCGGCAATGGGCCGGATTCATATAGAAACTATGGTCTTCGCCAACCTGATAGGGATGTACGCCCGCCGCCAATGAAACCCATGCGTCGTTCCCATGTTGGAAATGCGCACTGGAGTCAGATCCGGATAGCTCGGTCACGATCACACGCCCGGTCAGTTCTACATCTGCGTCCGATGTGCGGAATGGCGTCACGCGATGCGGGCGTACCGCAACTGTGTATTCACCGTCTGCGATGCCGGTGACGGCCCATCCACCGCCCCCTGCAAGTTGCGCCTGCGCACCCGAGACGGTGATATGCGCGACGTTGATGGGCGGATCCGAGAACACACGTGCGGCAGCGATGTTTTCCGGATTGCGGTAGATATCAGCGGTTGGCCCAAATTGGGTGACCCGGCCGTCTGCCATCAGAGCGGTATGACCACCGAGCAGCAATGCTTCTTCCGGTTCTGAAGTCGCATAGACCACAACGGCCCCGCGTCCGGCAAAAAGATCAGGAAGTTGCTCGCGTAGCTCTTCGCGCAGTTTGTAGTCCAGATTGGCAAGGGGTTCATCAAGGAACACGGCCCGGCTTTCCTTGGCAATCGCGCGGGCCAAAGCGGTGCGTTGTTGTTGTCCACCCGACAGCTCGTGCGGGCGGCGCTGCAGCATCGGGCGCAGCTGCAGCAGATCAGCGGCCTCTTCCACGCGGCCTTCGATTTCGCTTTTCGCCATGCCTGCTACGCGCAGGGGCGAGGCAATGTTGTCGAAAACGCTCATATGGGGGTAATTGACGAAAAACTGGTGCACCAGACTGATCTTACGCTTCTGCGTATTCAGCCGGGTCACGTCCTGCCCGTCCATCAGGACCTTGCCTGCGGCGATCGGATCCAGTCCGGCCATCATCTTGATCAGTGATGTTTTCCCGGAACCGGTGGCACCCAGTAACACATTGAAATGGCCTGTTTGCAGCGTCAGATTCGTGGGTTTGATATGGATGACGTTGCCGACTCGTTTGGTCGCGTCTTGAAGTTCGATCATCTGGTGTTCTCTGGGGGTATTTGGGGGTAGGCCGGGTCTGAGCCCGGCCTACGAGTTTACGCTTACTGGGACTGCCAGCGCTGAACCAGTTCGTCATAGTTGACGGTCTGGCCTTGCGGCTTTTCGTTCTCCAGCTTGGCTTTTGGCGAACCCGGCTTTTCCAGCCAGAAGGACGCATCCTGCGGCTCGTTCAAGCGCGGACCACAACCGCCGTAGACACCGGCGCTTTCATCCGCGGCCTGCATCCGGCCCATTGTGATGTCCATCTCTTCGGCCAGACGATCCATCGCTTCTTGCGGAGTGAAGGCACCCGAGTTCACGTCACCGATCTGCTGCCACCAGATCTGGGCCAGCTTTGGATAATCCGGCACGTTGATGCCGGTCGGCGACCATGCCACGCGGTCAGGTGAGCGATAGAACTCGACCAAACCACCCAGCTTGGGCGCGCGTTCGGTGAACGACTCGTGGTTGACCGAGCTGTCGCGAATGAAAGTCAGACCCACATGGGACTTCTTCACGTCGACCGTCTTGGATGTCACGAACTGGGCATACAGCCAAGCCGCCTGAGCACGATCCGCAGGGGTCGACTTCAGGAAGGTCCAGGATCCCACGTCCTGATACCCAACCTTCTGACCATCTTCCCAATAGGGGCCATGCGGGCTCGGCGCCATCCGCCAAAGCGGTGTGCCTTCGTCGTCGACGGTGTTGTTGCCTTCGGACTTCGGCTTCACCATGTCGGCGGTAAAGGCGGTGTACCAGAAGATTTGCTGGGCCACGTTGCCTTGACTAAGCGCCGGCAGCGACTGGTAGAAGTCATAAGACGCGGCACCTGGAGGTGCATAGTTGCGCAGCCATTCGTCCCATTTGCGGATCGCATAGACCGCAGCTGGACCGTTCGCAGCACCGCCGCGCGACACAGAAGCGCCAACAGGGTTACAGGTGCCCGCTTCCATACGGATGCCCCATTCGTCAACGGGGATACCGTTCGGCTCACCCTTGTCGCCAGCACCAGCCATCGACAGCCACGCGTCGGTCATACGCCAACCCAGGTCAGGTGCGCGCTTGCCGTAATCCATGTGGCCATAGATCGCGGTACCGTCGACTTCTTTCACATCGTTGGTAAAGAAATCGGCGATGTCTTCGTAAGCGGACCAGTTGACCGGAACGCCCAGATCATAGCCGTACTTCTCTTTGAACGCGGCTTTGTTTGCCTCATCGTCGAACCAGTCCTTGCGGAACCAGTAGAGGTTCGCAAACTGCTGATCAGGCAGCTGATACAGCTTGCCATCCGGACCGGTGGTGAACTGAATGCCCATGAAGTCATCCAGATCCAGCGTCGGAGAGGTCGTGCCCGCCCAGTCGCCACCCATCATGTCGGTCAGCGGATACGCCAACTGCAGACGCGAGTGGGTGCCGATCAGGTCACTGTCGTTCACGTAGCCGTCATACAGGTTCCGACCTGTTTGCAGCTGGGTTTGAACGGCTTGAACTACTTCGCCTTCACCCAGAATCTGGTGATTGACCTTGATGCCGGTAATTTCTTCGAACGCCTTGGTCAGAACCTCAGATTCGTAAGAGTGCGTAGGGATGCCTTCGGACAGGACGTTGATTTCCATGCCATTGTAAGGCTGTGCAGCTTCGATGAACCATTGCATCTCAGCCATCTGTTCGTCTTTCGACAGGGTTGATGGCTGGAATTCGTCGTCGATCCAGCGTTGTGCTGCGGCTTCGTCGGCCCAAACGGGACCGTGCCCCGCAATGACGGCAGCCGCCGCCACTGCGGAAAGTAGATGTCTCCGCATCTGTTTCCTCCCAAAGATAATGTGATCCGGCGCAGACCGGATGACGATCAGCATCAGCGATTTGCCTCCTGCGTGTCAAACTAAATTTTTAGTAATTGAGGTGATGGCAGGGATAAATTTCTGAAAATGAATTGATTTATATCATGTTTTAAAGCACCATTTGCCCATTAATTTCAGTTCGCAGACCCCTTGAATGCAGGGTCGCGCGCGTGGTTTTTCGGCAGACGCTGTGATGTGGGTCCATTTGAAAAGCAGACCTTTGTGACCGTTTGCTGCACGATTTGAGTTCAATCAAGTTTTCAGGCTAAGAGGATCAGCAATGTCCCGAAGTCTTCTGAAATTTACCCGCGTTCTCGAGATCGTGGGGGATACGCTAAAGATAAAAGTTCCGAGTGACGGGTCCGCTGACGCGACGGTGCGTTTCAACGATCTGGCCGTGATCGAAACGGTCGATGGGCACAGAACGCTGGCGCAAGTCATCTTCATCGACCGCGATGTGATAACCTTGCAAGTGTTCTCGGGTACCAAGGGGATTTCGACCGAGGCGACAGCAACGTTCCTTGGTCATCCGATGCAAACCCCGTATTCGGCCAATATTCTGGGCCGGGTGTTTGACGGCGCAGGCGAGGCGATTGACGGCGGTCCGGACTTGTCTGCCGAACCGCGCATCGACATTGGGGGACCGACGGTGAATCCGGTTGAGCGGTCGGTTCCCAACAAGATGATTCGCACGGATGTGCCGATGATCGACGTGTTCAATACGCTGGTCGAAAGCCAGAAGATCCCAATATTTTCGGTATCCGGCGAGCCGTTCAACGCGTTTCTCAGCCGCATCGGCATTCAGGCGGATGCGGATATTGTTGTGTTTGGCGGGCTAGGGCTGATTTTTGACGACTTCCACACGTTCAGAACCTCGTTCGAGGATGCGGGCGTGTTCTCGCGGACCGTGATGTTCGTCAATCAGGCCATGGACCCGTTGGTAGAACGCCTGTTGGTGCCGGATATGGCGCTGGCCGTTGCCGAGAAATTCGCTGTGGAAGAGGGCAAGCGTGTTCTGGTCCTGCTGACGGATATGACCGCCTATGCCGATGCGATGAAAGAGGTTGGGATCAGCCAGGAACGCGTCCCATCGCAGCGTGGATATATGGGCGATCTCTACTCGCAACTGGCACGACGGTATGAGAAAGCTTGCGACTATGCCAAAGGTGGATCGGTTACTGTGCTGACTGTCACAACCATGCCCGGGAATGACGTGACGCATCCGGTGCCGGACAACACCGGATATATCACTGAAGGCCAGTTTTACCTGCATTCCGGGGTGATCGACCCGTTCGGCAGTTTGTCGCGCCTCAAGCAGAATGTAATCGGCAAGACCACGCGCGAAGACCACGGCCAGATCATGAACACGATGATCCGGTTCTATTCCGAAAGCCGAGATGCCGCGCAGAAACAGGCCATGGCGTTTGACCTATCGGATTATGACAACCAGTTGCTGAAATTCGGCGCTTTGTTCCGAAAACGCTTTATGGACATCAACGTCTCGATTCCGCTGGAGGATGCGTTAGATCTGGCATGGAAGACACTAGCTGAATGCTTTGCCCCCGAGCAGTTGCTGATGAAGCAGGATCTGATCGACAAATACTTCCCAAAGGATGCACATGGCGCGGTTGCAGCTGAATAAATCGTCGCTTGCACGCGAGCAGACGCAGCTGAAAAGCTATGAGCGGTTCTTGCCGTCTCTGGACCTGAAGCGTCAGCAACTGATGGCTGAACGGGCCAAGGCACGTAAAAATGTGCAGCACCTGCAGGAGGAGGTGACGCGCTTGGCACAGCAGGTCGGGGAAAAGCTGCCCATGCTGGCGCAACAAGGTGTCGACCTGGAAGGGTTGGTCGAACTAAAGGATTACCGACTGAAGAAGGTCAACGTGGTTGGCGTTACCATGCCCGATCTGGACCGAATCGAGGTCGCGGTACGTCCGTATTCCCTTTTGGCCAAGCCACATTGGGTGGATGCAGTGGCGCGTTTGTTGCATGACATGATCGAAGCCCGATTGCGCGTGAAAGTGGCCGAAGAAAGGGTCAGGATTTTTGACAAATCAGTCGCCACGATCACCCAGCGCGTCAATCTGTTCGAGAAGGTGTTGATCCCGCGCGCCAGGGCCAACATCAAGAAAATCCGCATCTATCTGAGCGATGAACAGATGCAATCCGTTGTGCGCTCGAAAATCTCCAAACGCAAACATGCGAAGGAGGTAGCGGCATGAGTGTTGCAAGGCTGAAAAAACTGTCTTTGGTCGGCCGCGCCGCGAACAAGGGGGACACTCTGGGCGCGCTGCAGACATTGGGATGCATGCATGTTTTACCTTTGGCACCGCCGCCGGCAGAGCCAGAGCGGATCAACGAGCGTGGAGCCCGAGATGCGTATAAAGCATTGCGGTTCTTGAAAGAATCGTCGGAAACGCGCCGTCAGGTTCGGCGCGATTCTGGTTTTGATATGGACCAGTTCGTCGGTGAAGTCCTGGACTTGATGCAGCGCATACGGGATATGACCGACCACCGGGATTTTTTGGCCCACCGGATCGCTCAGGTGCGCCCGTGGGGAGATCTGGATTTTCCGCCGAGTGATGTGTTGGCAGGCAACCGGCTTTGGTTCTATCAACTGCCGCTAAAGCACCGTGAGGCACTGGCGGAGCTTCAGTTGCCCTGGGCCATCCTGCAAGAGGATCACCGGTTTCTATACGCCGTTCTGATCGCCCCGGAAGATCCCGAAGACGACATCCTTCCAGTGCCGCGCACCCATACGGGTTCGTTGCCCATTCACGAGCTTGAAGCTCAGCTGGAAGAGGCCGAAATCGCCATTGAGGCGCTGGAAGCCGAGCGTATCGGGCAGACCCGTTTTCTGACGTTGATGCGGCGTAATCTTGCCGCCGCCGAAAGCGCAGCCGAACTGGCCCATGCCACGCAAAAGGTCCGCGACGAAGGCAAAGTGTTTGCCTTGCAGGGTTGGGTACCCAGCGATCAGGTCGAGGCTGTCCTGGACATGGCCAATTCGCAGAACGCCGCTGTTTTGATCGAAGACCCGGCCCCGAACGAGATGCCTCCGACGCTGCTTGAGCAGCCGGAAAATCGCAGTGCAGCGGTAGACCTTGCCCTGTTCTATCAGGTTCCTGGGTACCGAGAATGGGACCCCAGCATAATCGTGTCCGTCTCGTTCGCGATCTTCTTTGCGATGATCGTTGCGGATGCCGGCTATGGCCTGGTTATCCTGCTGGGGCTGTTGGCCTTCTGGAAACGTCTCGACAATACACCGGCGAAAAGATCGTGGCGGCTTTATGGTCTGATCATCTCGGGCGCGACGGTCCTGTACGGGATTTTGGTTGGAAGCTATTTTGGCGCTTCCCCGACCTCGGGCACGATCTGGGGGAAACTCAAGCTGTTGGACCTGAACAATTTCGACTCGATGATGATGATTTCAATCGTGGTCGGCGTTCTGCACCTGATAATGGCGAATGCGCTTGCAGCACGCGCGTCTTGGGGGCGGCGCAGTTCCGTTGCCAATCTTGGCTGGATCGCGGTGTTGATCGGCGGGTTTATACTGTGGCTGAGCTATATGAAAGGCGGACCAACTGCACCGGGGGCCGCGATCATGATCGCTGGGGCCTTGGCGATCCTTCTGTTCACTAGCGAGCGCGAGATTGCCAAACCCTCTGACTGGCTGTGGCGCCTGATAGAGGGCGTGCAGGGGTTGGCCGGGGCGATGGGGGCCTTTGGCGATGTGCTTAGCTATATGCGCCTGTTTGCGCTGGGGCTGGCCTCGGCTTCGCTGGCGATCACGTTCAACGATCTGGCGGTCTCGGTGATGCAGTCCCTGAAAGGGCTGGGCCTTCTGTTCGGAGTGTTGATCCTGATCGCCGGGCACATCCTCAATTTCGCGCTCGCCATGATGAGCGGCGTCGTTCACGGATTACGTCTCAATTACATCGAATTCTTTAAATGGGGTCTGCCGGATGAAGGCATCGTCTTTCGCCCGTTCGCCCGCAAGGAGGTTCAGGAATGAATGAGCTTGTACTTACATTGGGCTGGTTGGGAATCTATGCCCCCATGGCGCTGGGCGCCGCAGCAAGCGCGATTGGCTGTTCCATTGCTGGACAGGCCAGTATCGGAGCGATGACGGAAACCGAAGGCGGGTATGGCCGGTTTATCGGCGTGTCGGCCTTTCCATCGACGATGGTGATCTACGGCATCGTCATCATGTTCACGCTGAACCGCGATGTGACGCCTGAAAATGCAGGCGGGCTGTTCGGGATCGGTATCCTGTCAGGCGTCGCCCTGATGTATTGCGGCATCTGGCAGGGAAGGGCCTGTGCTGCAGCGATCAACGCAACCAAGGAAAAGCCCGAGATTTTTGGCCTGGCACTTGCGCCGGCTGCAATCATCGAGGGCTTTGGCGTATTTGCCTTTGTCTTTGCTTTGGTCATCAGCGCGGGGATTAGCTGATGGCACAGGACGGGATGATTTCGCATGGGGTGGATGCGCTGATCGACAAGCTGCGCAGCGATGGTGTGGCTGCCGGTCAGGCCGATGCAGACAATCTGCGCGCTGAAGCCAAAGCCGAGGCGGCCAAAATTCTTGCCGATGCCAAGCGCGACGTAGATGAGTATCGGAAAAAGGCCCGTGCCGAAGCGGATAATTATCGCACAGCCGGAGAAGAGGCGCTGAACACAGCGATGCGTGATGCGGTGCTTACAATGAAGGCCGGTCTGACAGATCGATTCCGCAAGGATGTTGAACGGCTGGTCACCCAAGAAATGACTGATCCTGAACTGCTGAAACAAATGATCCTTGAAGTCGTCGGTCGCGCCGCGTCAGACGCCAGACTGGAAGGGTCCGCGCAGGTCATACTGCCTCCCAGGGTCGCCACTCAGGATGACATCAAACAGAACGCCGATGATATTCAGTCGGGAAAGCTGACGCGTTACGTTCTGGGACTGACGGCTGAAATGCTGAAGGAACAGGTTGAGCTGCACAGCGCGGATGACACCCAGAATGGCATCCGCATCCGGGCTGATGAACAGGGGGTTGTTCTGGATCTGACCGATAAGGCCGTCGCCTCGTTGTTGATGGAACATTTGCAGCCGCGCTTTCGTGCCGTTTTGGAAGGTGTGATCCGGTAACATGTCGGACCCTGACGCCTATATCGCGCTGATCAGCAGCCTGCCGGGCTCGGAACGGTTGTTCATTGCCAAACAACCTCCGCTGTCGCGGCTCAGGCTGGACCGGCGATTGCGGGTGCTGACACCAGCGGATGCGCGGGTTCTGGAGGTAATGGAACACGCTCTGAACTGGAACAACTATGATATGAACGTCTCGGATGCACAGACCATTGAGCGATGCAAAGAAGCGCTCCGGCACATTCCACAACCGACCTTGCGCAAGCTGTTCATGGAACGGATGGATTTGAGGACTGCGGTTGCCGCGCTGCGCCTGCGCAAACAGGGGGGTGCTGCACCTAGTGGCGTCTATGGCATTGGACGCTGGAGCCGACACATTCCAGCCAACTGGGGCGACCCTGCCTTTCGGCTGGAAACCCCAATGCCCTGGATCAAAGAAGCCAAACACTTGCTGGATGTCGATGACCCCCTGGGGCTTGAACGGTTGCTTTTGTCGGTCAGCCATATGCAACTGAAACGCTACGCCGCGCGCCATCTGTTCGATTTCGAAGCCGTGGCGATTTATGTTCTGATCTGGAATATTTTTGATCGCTGGGCGCAAAGCAATGCGCGTGACGCGGCAACGCGCTTTGAGAAACTGGCGCAACACGCCATGGCAAGTGCGATCGACTTGGATTTTGAGGGAGTAAGCGCATGACAGCCCCAACCTCCGCCACGCAGACCTCTACTGCCCGCGTCGTCTCGGTACAGGAAGGGCTGGTACAAATTCAGGCGAACCCTGATGCCACAGGCCATCCCGGACAGCTGGTCAAGAATGAGGTCGTTTTCATTCTGCCCACGCGGCCCGGCCCCGGTGGACGTCAGGAACGTCTGAAAGCCGAAGTGTTACGGGTGCGGGGCGACACTGCCGATGTGCAGGTTTACGAAAGCACTGATGGCGTCGCCGTGGGCGACCCGGTCGAACAATCGGGGCAGCTGCTCTCGGTCGAACTTGGTCCTGGGCTGTTGGGGCAGGTGTTTGACGGCTTGCAGTCGCCTTTGGCCAAGGTGGCGGCAGAATTCGGAACCTTTCTGCCGCGTGGGGCGGACGTTGCGCCCCTGGACACTCAGGCAAAGTGGTCGTTTACCCCATCGGTCAAGGTGGGCGACACGGTCACAGCAGGCGACAGCATCGGGGCGGTGCCCGAGGGGCATTTCACCCATAAGATCATGCTGCCCTTTAATTGGGTTGGGGACTACAAAGTCATTTGGGTTCAGAAGGGTGCGGCCATGATCCATGATATCGTGGCGCGGCTTGAAGATGCACAGGGGGGTGAGCACACGCTGACCCTGTCGCAGAAATGGCCGGTACGGCGGGCTTTGCCGGAAAACGTTCTGAAACGCACCTTGTCCGAGCGGCTCTATCCAACCGAACCTGTCCTGACCTCTCAGCGCCTGATCGACACGTTCTTTCCGATAGCCCGCGGTGGGACGGCCTGTATTCCCGGTCCGTTCGGCGCAGGCAAGACGGTGCTGCAGAACCTGATTGCACGCAACGCCAAGGTGGACATCGTGATCGTGGTGGCCTGTGGTGAACGCGCGGGTGAGGTTGTCGAGACGATTGCGGAATTCCCGAAGATGACCGACCCGACCACTGGCGGCAGTCTGATGGACCGGACGATCATCATCTGCAACACCTCCTCGATGCCCGTAGCCGCGCGCGAGGCGTCTATATTCACCGGGATCACCCTGGGCGAATATTACCGCCAGATGGGGTACGACGTGCTGCTGATTGCGGACAGTACCAGCCGCTGGGCTCAGGCCATGCGCGAGACCTCCGGCAAGCTCGAAGAAATTCCGGGGGAAGAGGGCTTTCCCGCCTATCTCGAAAGCTCGATCAAGGGGTTGTACGAACGCGCCGGAGCGATGAAGACCAATGATGGGGACACCGGCAGCCTGACCCTGATCGGGACCGTGTCACCGGCAGGTGGGAACTTTGATGAACCGGTCACGCAATCGACGCTGTCCACGGTGAAGTGTTTCCTCGGCCTGTCGTCCGAACGCGCCTACAAGCGGTTCTATCCCGCAGTCGATCCGATGCTCAGCTGGTCGCGTTATCTGGAACAGCTCTCGGACTGGTACGACACCAACGCCGAAGCCGGATGGACGGCCAAAGTGCGCGACTTGCTGGCATTGATCGAAAGGGGCGAACAGGTTGACCAGATGATGCAGGTGACCGGCGAGGAAGGGGTCACGATCGAGGATTTTGTGACTCAGCAAAAGGCGCTGTTTGTCGACATGGTCTATCTGCAGCAGGATGCCTTTGACCCGGTGGATGCGTCGGTTCCGCTAGAGCGTCAGAAGATGACGTTCAAACTGGTCTATGGCGTCACTCAATCCACCGCGCAGTTCGCCGACAAGGCCGAGGTACGCCAGGTCTTCACTCAGCTTACGGGATTGATGAAGAACTTCCACTATGCCGCCGAAAACACGCCGGAATTCAAATCTGTCTGGGGACAGGTGCAGGCCCTGTGTCAGGAAAAGTTCGGTGTGTGAAGAAATGGTAGCCCGTAGGGGAATCGAACCCCTCTTTCCAGGTTGAAAACCTGGCGTCCTAACCGATAGACGAACGGGCCAC